>CAZHCY010000050.1:0-11467 GCA_964531185.1 uncultured Desulfovibrionales bacterium
AGTGGGTGACGGGAGAGCCAGTCCCCGTGCCTCATGCAAACGGCTAAACTGTTACTCCAATATAAGTGTAAACAACTATGAGTGATTTCAATTCCACCCTGCCCGGGCTTCTGCTGGAAAACGCCCGAAAATTCGGTTCAAAGACAGCTCTGCGCGAAAAACAATGGGGAATATGGCAGACCTATTCCTGGCAGGATTATTTTCAGATCAGTGCTGAATTTGCCGCAGGACTGAAGGAACTGGGTCTGGGCCGCGGGGATATCATAGTCCTTATCGGAGATAACCGTCCTGAGTGGCTCTGGGCTGAGGCAGCCATTCAGAGCCTGGGCGGCATTGCCCTGGGAGTATACCAGGATGTTCAGGCCGGAGAAATTGAATATATCTTTGAACTGACCCGTTGCAGGATGGTCATTGCCGAAGATCAGGAGCAGGTGGACAAAATGCTCGACCTGCGGGAAAATGTTTCCAGTCTGGAATATATTGTCTATCATGATTTTAAAGGGCTCTCCCGGTATGAGCATCCTGGGCTCATGCATTTTGATGAAGTCAGGAATGCAGGCCGGCCCCGAGCCGGTGAAGTGGAAGGCTGGATCAGGGATGTTTCACCTGAGGATACCTGCCTGATTGCCACTACTTCCGGCACAACAGGCAGGCCCAAGCTGGCCATGCTTTCCCACCGCAATCTGCTTTCCATGGCCTGGAATCTGGGGCAGGTTGATCAGAAGAATGACAGGGATGAATTTGTCTCTTTCCTGCCCCTGGCCTGGATGGGGGAGCAGATGATGGCCGTGGCCTCGGCTCTGCTTTTTGGTTTCTGCGTAAATTTCCCTGAGGAACAGGAAACAGTGCAGAACGATATTCGGGAGATCGGCCCGCATATCATCTTTTCCCCTCCACGAGTCTGGGAAAATCTGGCTGCTAAAATCCAGGTCCGGATCATGGAAACTACCAGGCTGAAGCGGTTTATCTATCATAAATGCATGGGCATCGGGGTCAGGATGGCTGAACATAAGCTGAATCAGACAGAGGCCGGGCCGGGGCTGAGGTTCATGTTTCAGCTGTCCCGGTTTTTTCTGTTTCGATCCCTGAGGGACAGGCTGGGTTTTTCCAGGATCAGGTCAGCCACCACAGGGGGAGCAGCCCTTGGGCCTGATACCTTCAAGTTTTTTCATGCCATGGGAGTGAACCTGAAGCAGATCTACGGACAGACAGAGATTGCCGGGATTTCCTGTATTCATAAAGACGGGCATATTGATTTTGACACAGTGGGCCAGCCCATTCCCGGGACTGAAATCCGGATTTCCTCCCAGGGAGAGATCCTGTCCAGGTCCGGGGCTGTGTTTCAGGGCTATTTCAAGGATGAAAAGGCCACTGCTGAAACCCTTACAGAGGACGGCTGGCTGCTTTCCGGGGATGCCGGCTATTTCAAGGACAATGGACAGCTGGTGGTGATCGACCGTCTCAAGGATGTCATGGAACTGGCTGACAAGACAAAGTTTTCGCCTCAGTTCATGGAGAACAAACTGAAGTTTTCTCCTTATATCAGGGAGGCGGTGGTTCTTGGCCGGGACAGGGAGTACATTGCCGCCATTGTCTGTATTGATGAGGATATTGTGGGCAGGTGGAGCGAGAGCAGGCTCATTACTTATACCACTTACCAGGATCTGGCTTCCAAAAGCGAGGTTTACAGGCTTATTGCCCGGGAAATAGCAGCCATTAACCGGACTTTGCCTGACAATACCCGCATCAGGCGGTTTGCTCTGCTTTTCAAGGAGCTGGATGCTGATGACGGTGAACTGACCAGGACCAAAAAGATCAGGCGCAAGGTGGTATCTGAGCGTTACTCAGACTTGATAGACGCTCTGTACTCCAGTGATGAGCAGGTGGATCTGGTGGCCAGAATACAGTATCAGGACGGAAGCATCCGGGAAATGAAAGGGAAAATCAGGATTCAAAACGCTGAGACCGGCAATGGCTGAAGTAATATCGGGTTTGTCAGGTGGATTTTGCAAAAAAAAGTGCGGGAGCATCAGGTGTTTTTGACAACTGAAACAGCATATATTTTTTGTTATTGCAAATGCAGTTTAAAAATTCAGAAGCAGTTTAGCCATTTTTTTTTGGAAAGCAAGGCACCCCAGCGCCTGTTTTCCGGTTGATGTAAACAAAGACTTAAAAAAACAAGCTCTGGGAGAGCCGGTCCCCGTGCCACGTTCAAATGGCTAAGACTGTTACAGACCTGGAAAACAAGCGCTGGAAGAACCAGTCCCTGTGTCTCATGCAAACGGCTAAACTGTTACAAAACGGCTAAACTGTTACAAAACGGCTAAACTGTTACAAAATATTTAACCTGCAGAGAAGCTGAATGGAATATTATCTTCATCTGATTTTGAACGGTCTGGTCATCGGCAGTATTTATAGCCTGGTGGCCCTGGGTTTTGTCATAATTTACAAGGCCACCAAAGTGGTCAACTTTGCTCAGGGAGAGCTGGTCATGTTCGGGGCCTATATCTGTTTCGCCCTGACCGTCCAGCTTGGCCTGCCTTTTCTGGTTTCATTTTTCATGACCCTGATTTTTTCCATAATTCTTGGCCTCTGTCTGGAGCGGGTGGTGCTCAGGCCCATGATCGGGGAGCCCATAACCAGCGTTATTATGGTCACCATTGGTCTGTCCACTGTGCTCAAGGCTGTAATTCAGCTGTTCTGGGGGACACAGGTCAAGGTTTATCCCCAGGTGCTGCCTGCAGAACCGGTCTGGATCATGGGCCTTCCTGTGGCTCCGGTATATATTGCCGCCTTTTGTCTCTCAGTGCTTCTGTTTGTGATCTTTTCCATTTTCTTTAAATACTTTACCATTGGCATTGCCATGTGGGCCACTGCCCATGATCAGCAGGCCGCTCAATCCATGGGCATCGGGGTAAAGAATATTTTTGCCATGTCCTGGTGCATTGCTGCAGTGGTTTCCAGCGTGGGAGGCATTATTCTGGGCAATATCAACGGCATTAACCCCCAGCTGGGCCATCTGGGTCTGAAGGTTTTTCCCGCGGTTATCCTGGGCGGCCTGGACAGTCTGCTGGGTGCTGCCATCGGCGGGCTGATCATTGGGGTGCTGGAGAACATCAGTGATGGACTGGCCCAGCAGCTTCTGGGGCTGGCCGGATTCAGGGAAGTAGCTGCCTATTTTGTCCTGGTAATTATTCTCATGATTAAGCCTTACGGCCTTTTTGGAACCCACGAGATAGAGAGAGTCTGAAAATGCAGGGAAAGTGCGGTCTTTTTTTTACTACCTATGCCGGCGAGAGCGGAATTTTTCACACCAGGTTTCAGAAGTCCTGCCTGAGCCTCTTTTTTGTCTTCCTGCTGGCGGCTCCGTTTTTTTTTAGTTCGTATCAGGTTTCTCTGCTCAATTTGATCAATATTGCAGTCATTGGGGCTGTATCCCTGAACCTGCTGACCGGGATCTGCGGACAGATATCCCTGGGCCATGGAGCCTTTATTGGAGTGGGGGCCTATGCTTCAGGAGTCCTGACTTTAAACGGCTGGCCTTTTCTGGCTGCAGTGCTGGCCGGAAGCGGGGTGACCGCTCTGGTGGGGATGATCTTCGGCATCCCTTCCCTGAGACTTAAGGGCATATATCTGGCCATAGCCACCCTGGCTGCCCAGTTTATTCTGGTGTACATTTTCATGCACTGGAGTTCCATGACCGGCGGAGCCACTGGAATGGGGCTTGATTCGCCGGTTATTCTGGGATTTTCCTTTGATAACGACTTGAAAATGTTTTATCTGACCCTGGTGTTTGCCGTCCTGGCGGTGACCATGGTCAAGAACATCACCCGGACCAGGTCAGGCCGGGCCTTTGTGGCCATCAGGGATTTCCATCTTTCAGCAGAATCAGTGGGAGTTGATCTGTTCCGCTACAAACTGCAGGCTTTTGGAGTCAGTTCTTTTCTGGCCGGCCTGGCCGGAGGGCTCTGGGCTCATTACACCATGTACATCACCCCTGAGCAGTTCGGCATCAATCTGTCCATTCAATACCTGGCCATGATCATTATCGGAGGTCTGGGCAGCGTCCTGGGATCGGTCTTTGGAGCGGTTTTTCTGACCCTTCTGCCTGAGGTTTTAAGCTTTTTTGCCGATTTGCTGAGCAATTTTTATCCAAATATCAGTACCTATTTTCTGGCTTTGCGGGACGGCATTTTCGGTCTGGTGCTGGTGCTTTTTCTGATATTTGAGCCAGACGGTCTGGCAAGGAGATGGCAGCTTATCAAGGCATATTTCAAGCAGCATCCCTTTGCTTACTGATAAAAGGCAGCAGCTCAACAGTCTGCATGCAGCAGGTGAATCTTTCTCCTGCTAATTTAAACAGGTGTCTGGCTGCTGCGGTGAAATGAACTTTTTTACACAACCAGGGGGAAACCATGAAGAAATTCTGGCAGCTGATTTTTACGGCATTACTGCTTTTCTGTCTCAGCGCCGCGGCTCAGGCTGAAATCAAGATAGGCATAATTTCCGATCTGAGCGGAGCCACTTCTGACGTGGGCAGGCCTTACGCTGAAGGGGTCAAGGACTGCATTGACTACATAAATGACAATGGAGGCATTAACGGCGAGCTCATAGACGCCATGCAGGTGGACTATGCCTATAATGTCCAGCAGGCCATGGCAGCCTACAACCGGTTTAAAAGCCGGGGCATAGTAGCCCTGCAGACCTGGGGTACGGCAGATACCGAGGCCCTGGTCAAACAGGTGGCCCGGGATGAAATACCGACTTTCTCAGCTTCCTATTCCGCTCATCTGACAGATCCCAAGAATGCGCCTTACAATTTTTTCATTGCAGCGGATTACTCCACTCAGCTAAGGGGAGTCCTGGAATATCTTTATGATGAGTGGGATAAGGACAGAGCGCCCAGAATAGCTTTTGTGTATCCCAACCATCCCTATGGTCTGGCTCCAATTCCTGCGGGCAAGGAATACGCCCAGAAGCTGGGTTTTGAAATTGTGGGCGAAGAAAATGTGGGCCTGGCTGACATGGACTCCACCACGCAGCTGATCCGTCTTAACCGCCAGAAACCTGACTATGTCTGGGTGGGGGGAACCATCTCATCTACAGCGGTTATTTTAAAGGATGCCCAGCGGCTGAACATGGAGTCCACATTCATCACCAATATCTGGGGCAGCGATGAACAGCTTTTTGAACTGGCCGGCTCGGCGGTGAACGGACATATCGGCCTGCAGTCCGCTGTGGTTTACGGAGCAGATGTGCCGGGCATGAAGGTTATCAAAGAGATGACCAAGGGAGAACACCAGATGACCCATTATATCCGGGGCTTTGCCTCCATGCTGGTCATGGCTGAAGGCATTAGGATCGCCATGGAAAATGGTGAACTCAACGGTCCAGGGATCCGCGATGCGGTCAGAACCATGAGGGACTTTGATCCCATGGGACTTACTCCACCCATCAGCTTTTTTCCTGATGACCACCGGCCCAATATGTCAGTTAACATTTACCGGCTGCATAAAGACGGCATGGAGCTCCTGGCCACTGAAACCCTGGAAAGAAAGGATGAATGGCTGGGCAAATAACTGAAATCGTAACAGTTCAGCCCTTTTTAAGGAAAGCAGGGTAGCCAGCGCCTGTTTTTTGGCTGATGTAAACAAAGACCTGGGAAAAACAAGCGCCGGCAGAGCCGGTCCCTGTGCCACATGCAAATGGCTAAACTGTTACCTGAAATCCAAATTTACCGCTTTTGCGGCTTTGTCTGCAGAACCGGCAAAACAATCCGGGGTTAGAATTGAATATTCTCAGTGTGGAAAACCTTGAGGTGGTCTACAATGACGTGGTCCTGGTCCTGAAAGGTCTGTCCGTAAAGGTGCAGAGGGGATCCATCACAGCTCTGCTTGGTTCCAATGGAGCCGGGAAATCCACCACCCTGAAATCCATATCCGGTCTGCTGGCCACAGAGGACGGCAAGATAACAGAAGGTTCGGTTCTCTATGATGAGCAGCCCATTCACAGACTCTGGCCGGAAAAAATCGTCAGAAGGGGGATTTTTCAGGTTATGGAGGGCAGACGGATCTTTGAAGATCTGACTGTGGAGGAAAATCTCAAATGCGGAGGATTTACCAGATCCAAAAGGGAGTTTTCCCATTCCAGGGAAAGGGTTTATCAGTATTTCCCCAGGCTCAAGGAACGCCGCAGACAGATGGCAGGATATCTTTCAGGCGGGGAGCAGCAGATGCTGGCCATCGGCAGAGCTCTGATGGCCAGACCCAAACTGCTGCTGCTGGATGAGCCTTCCCTGGGGCTGGCTCCTCTTCTGGTGGAAGAAATCTTTGAAATTATTCAGAAGGTGAATAATGAGGAAGGAGTGACAATATTTCTGGTTGAACAGAATGCCAGGGCCGCCCTGAGTATTTCCTCTCACGGCTATATCCTGGAAAACGGAAGAATAGTCATGGACGGCAGCTCCAGAAGTCTTTTGAATAACCCTGATGTTCAGGAGTTTTATCTTGGCATAGGCAAAAGCGGTAAAAAGCGCAGCTACAGGGATGTCAAGCATTACCGCCGGCGCAAGAGATGGCTGGGATAGACCGGCGGCCGCTGTAAGGAGCTGGTTTTGCAGGCATTATGATTTATGTCCCGGAAGGTTTATGCAAAAGTTTTGCCCTTTGCATGAGGCACGGGGACCGACTCTGCCGGCGCTTGTTTTTCCAGGTCTGTTTCTTACATAAATAAAAAAGCCCTGGGGTGCCTTGCTTTCCTTAAAAAGGGCTAAACTGTTACGAAAATTAAACGCGTTTTTGAGGGATTGCGGCCCGGCATGCTGGACTGCAATTTTTCAATTTAAAACACATTGGAAAGGGGCTTTGAGAATGAGCTTCAGTCTGAACAGAAAAAAAGGCACGTACAATTCCATTGAGATCATGAGCACAGAGGAGCGGGCAGATTACAAGTGGGGGTTGATGAAGTCGCTTCTTGTCCATGCCCATGAACATTCCCCGGCTTTCAGGTCAAGGCTGGGTGAAGCAGGAATAACTCCAGGAGATATCAGGCATTTTGATGACTGGTCCAAAATTCCCATTCTTCCCAAAAAAGATCTGCCTGAAATACAGGTTCAGGGGCCCAGGCTCGGCGGGCTTCTGACCTGCGACCCTGGACAGTTGCGGCGAATTTTTCTATCTCCGGGCCCTATTGTTGATCCGGAAGCCAGACAGAAGGATTTCTGGGGTTTTGCCGAGGCCTTTTATGCGGCCGGGTTCAGACCCGGGGATGTGGTCCAGATAACTTTCAGCTATCATTTTACCCCGGCCGGACTGATGATGGAAGAACCTCTGCAGGAAATCGGGTGTGCAGTGTTTCCGGCAGGACCAGGCAATACCCAGGGCCAGATTGATGCCCTGAGCCGGCTTAAAACAAACGGATTTGTGGGCATGGCCAGTTTTTTGAAGATAATCGCAGACAAGGCGGAAAAGCAGGGTCTTGATCTGAAAAAGGATCTGAATCTGGACGTGGCCTTTGTGGCTGCGGAAAGACTGCCTGAAACCCTGCGCTCGGAGCTGGAGGAACGGCTGGACATGGTGGTCCGTCAGGGATACGGCACAGCTGATCTTGGCTGCGCAGGGTATGAATGTTCGGAAAAATCCGGCATGCACCTGTCCAGCAGATGTCATGTGGAGATATGTCATCCTGAGACCAGAGAACCCCTCCCGGCAGGGGAAACCGGGGAAGTGGTGGTTACCCCTTTTAACCAGGCCTACCCTCTGATTCGTTTTGCCACAGGGGATCTTTCCTTTATCCGGGAGGATAAATGTCCCTGCGGCCGGACTTCTGCCCGCCTTGGGGGTATTCTTGGCCGGGTGGATGATACGGTCAAGGTCAAGGGACAGTTCATGTATCCCTCCCAGATTGGTCAGGCTCTGGCTGTTTTCCCGGAAATCAGGGCCTGGAAGGTGATCACGGCCAATCCTCAGGGCAGGGAAATCATCACTTTGCATATCCTGGGCGGGCCGGATGTGGATGCAGCCAGGATTTCCAAGGTCTTTCAGGATAAAATCAAGCTCAGGCCGGAAATAAACATTACTGATGATGAATCTCTGTTCAGCCAGGACGGGCCAAGAATAGAGGACCAGAGGACCTGGGGCTGATTATGGCCTTGAAGGCCTGCGCATTTTTTTTATTACCTGTTTTGGATCAGTTCAGCCCTTTTTAAGGAAAGCAGGCCACTCCAGCGCCTGTTTTTCTGGTTGATGCAAGAAACAGACATAGAAAAGCTCTGGGAGAGCCGGTCCCTGTGCCTCATGCAAATAATTAAGCTGTTATCTCTGTTTTTTATATTTCCGGTCAGAAAAGATGATCGGCTAATTTCAGGAGGAATTATGAAGAAGACTGCCTTTATGCTGAGTATTCTAATTTTTTTCGCAGTCTTCAGCTCGGCCCGGGCAGAAGACTTGTTCAGGGTTTCAGTGAGCCAGTTTGTGGAACATCCGGCTCTGGACGCTGTGCTGAAAGGGTTTAAGGATGTGCTGCAGGAGGCCGGGCTCCATGTGGACTATTCTGTGCATAATGCCCAGGCCAACACAGCGGTCACCGCTCAGATCGCCCAGCAGATAACCGGGGAAAAACCTGATCTGGTACTGGCCATTGCCACGCCTTCAGCCCAGGCCTGTGCCCAGGCAACCAAACAGTCTCCCAGGATGGCTGAAACTCCCCTGCTGTTTTCCGCCATTACTGATCCGGTGGGTGCAGGGCTGGTGGATAATCTGGACAGACCCGGGAAAAACATCACCGGCACCTCAGACCTGACTCCGGTGGACAAGCATGTCCAGCTGATTAAGGATATTCATCCGGACATGACCACCCTGGGAGTGCTCTACAATTCAGGCGAGGCCAATTCCAAGACCCTGGCCAGACTGGCCAGGGAAGCCTGTGCTGAAATGGGGCTTGAGGTGCAGGAGGCCACAGCAGCCAGGTCAAGCGAGGTCTATCAGGCCGCCAAAAGCCTGGTGGGCAGGTCTGACGCTGTTTATGTACCTACTGACAATACTATTGTCTCGGCTTTTGAATCCGTAGCCAAAATTTGCTCGGAAAATGATCTGCCCCTGTATGCGGCTGATGTGGACTCAGTACCCAGGGGCGCCATTGCCGCCCTTGGTTTTGATTACTATGAACACGGCAGACAGACCGGGCAGATGGCTGTGGAGATTCTGAAAAACGGAGCTGATCCGGCTGAAATGCCTGTTCAGTTGCAGAAAAATCTCAAGCTGCATATCAACCTGGACGCGGCCCGGAAAATGAATGTCCAGCTCCCCCAGGATCTGGTGGATTCAGCAGCCAGGGTTTATGAATAGTTTTCATCCATTATCTCTGGACAGACAACTGAGCTGTCTGTCCAGACTGCTGCAATTTTTCAGCCTTGCCCCGGGAAATTAGACTGTTGCAGTCTGCCTTTTTTTTGTTTAGACAGTTGATTTTTTGTAACAGTTTGGCCCTTTTCAAGGAAAGCAAGTCACCTTAGCGCTTGTTTTCGGATTGATGTAAGGTAACCGTTCAGGGGGCGCGGGAACCGGCATGGGGACAGTCCCTGCAAGCCAGTTCCTGTACTAATAAAAATTATTACCAGGGCGAAATGTAATTGCACCTGTACAGTTAGTACAAAGCCGAGGGGCGCCCCCATGCCGGTCTGCGAACTATCAACATTGAGGACCCTCTGAACGGCTACGATGTAAGCGTTCCCCCGGGGCGCAGCCGGGGGTGCATTATGTGTTTCTGACAACCAGGCCGGGGACAGTACCCAGGCCGGGGAAAGTCCCTTTGCCTCATGCAAATGGCTGAAATGTTACATTTTGTTAAGAGGGATGGTTTTCATTCCTGAGTCAGAATATGGGCGACAGCAGATGAACAGTCAATCTCAAGTCCTGGATCACCACTTTACAGGAGCACCTTCCTAAATGACCTGGTATGCTTTGCTGGGCGCCCTGGAACAGGGTCTGGTCTTCGGCATCATGGCCCTGGGGGTTTATCTGACCTTCAGAATCCTCAATTTTCCGGATCTGACCGTGGACGGCAGCCTCCCTCTGGGAGCGGGCATTTCTGCTGTGGCCATTTCCAGGGGCATGGATCCCTATCTGTCCCTGGTCCTGGCTTTTGGGGCCGGATATCTGGCTGGAATGGTTACCGGCATTTTGAACACCAAATTGAAGATCCTGCATCTGCTGGCCTCCATTTTGACCATGATCGCCCTGTATTCCGTAAATATCCGGGTTATGAACGGACCCAACGTGTCCCTTCTTGGAGCGGATACAGTTCTGGACCCGGTCTTTTCCCTGGGAATACCCGGATACTTTGCCTCTCCCCTGGTTTTTCTGTTTTTTGTGATTATCATTGTCACGGGCATGGCCCTTTTTCTGTATACTGAATTCGGTCAGGCCATGCTGGCCACTGGAGATAATCCGCAGATGATCACCACCCAGGGAGTGAACACCCATAAAATGATCATCCTGGGGGTGGGGCTGTCCAATGCCATGGTGGCCCTGAGCGGAGCTCTGGTGGCCCAGAATCAGGGGGCAGCTGATGTGAACATGGGGGTGGGGACCATTGTGGCCGGTCTGGCCTCGGTTATTGTGGGAGAAACTATTTTTGGAGGCAGCAGCCTTTTGCGGTCCATTGTTGCCGTGATCCTGGGGTCCATTGTCTACCGTCTGGCCATTGCCCTGGCCCTTGGCCTGGAACTGGGGGGATTCAGCTTTACCCCGAGCGATCTGAACCTGATCACAGCGGTTCTGGTGGTTTTTGCCCTGACCATGCCCCAGATTAAACAGCGTCTGAACCTGAGCAGAAAATGATCCGGATCCAGAATATCGTAAAATATTTTCATAAAGGGTCAGTAAACCAGGTTCTGGCCCTGGACGACATATCTCTGGATGTTACTGCCGGGGATTTTATCACCCTGATTGGTTCCAACGGGGCAGGCAAGTCCACTCTGTTTAACTGTGTGGCAGGCAGTTTTTTTCCGGATTCAGGGCGGCTCTTTCTTGAAGACCGGGATATCACGGCCTGGCAGGAGCATAAAAGGGCCGGTTATATAGGCCGGGTGTTTCAGGATCCCCTGCTGGGGACCTGTGCTTCCCTGAGCATAGAACAGAATCTGGCCCTGGCCAGACGCAGAGGCCGGAGCAGGGGGTTTAAAAAAGGGGTTACATCAGCAGACAGAGATTTTTTTCATGAAGAGCTGAAGCTGTTAGGTCTGGGCCTTGAAAACAGACTTAAAGACAGGGTAGGGCTTTTGTCCGGGGGACAGCGCCAGGCTTTGACCATGCTTATGGCCACCATGGTCCATCCTGACCTGCTGCTGCTTGATGAGCATACAGCTGCTCTGGATCCCAAAACAGCTCACATGATTACTGATTTGACCACAAGGATAGTTCAGGAACTGGAGCTGGAGAAGTACGGGTTGGAATACATTCAGCTTGAT
>CAZHCY010000051.1:0-11407 GCA_964531185.1 uncultured Desulfovibrionales bacterium
GACTGGCTCTCCCAGCGCTTGTTTTTCCAGGTCTTTGTTTACATCAACCAAAAAAATGGCCCCTGGGTGCCTTGCTTTCCTTAAAAAAGGCTGTACCGTTAAGATTCATCAAACAACATCTCCATAAGTCTTTGTTTTTACTGACCTATGACTTCTGTTTCCTGACTTTTGTGACTGCAGAAACGAATTATTGCTGTCAGCCCCCCTCTTAGGTATCTCAAGGAGAATAAACAGCGGACTACTTGGAATAAAGCTCAACAATCAATTGTTCATTAATGGGAAAAGTAATATCTTCTCTCACCGGCAGAGCCTTAACCATGCCCTTGAATTGATTGCCGTCCACTTCAACCCAGGACGGAGCTCCGCGTCTGGCCAGTACTTCCTGGGCCTCCTGGAAAAGCAGTATCTTTCGGCTTTTTTCCCGAACAGAAACTTCATCCCCCTCTCTAAGGGTAAAAGAAGGAATGTTAACCCTTCTGCCATTGACGTTTATGTGTCCATGGCGCACCAGCTGCCTGGCCTGGATCCTGGAATTGGCAAAGCCAAGTCGGTAAACTACATTGTCCAGCCTTCTTTCCAGAAGAATAAGCAGATTTTCGCCGGTGGCTCCTTTTCTGGAATCAGCTGTATCAAAATACTTTCTGAACTGTCCTTCAAGAAGACCATACATGCGTCTGACTTTCTGCTTTTCCCTGAGCTGGATGGCATAATCGCTGAACTTTTTCCTGGCCCGGCCATGTTCCCCAGGAGGATAGGCTCTTCTGTCGTAAGCGCATTTGTCAGTATAGCAGCGGTCACCCTTTAAAAAAAGTTTAGTGCCTTCTCTGCGGCATATTCTGCATTTGGATTCTGTATATCTGGCCAATTTGACTCCTCCTGATTAAACTCTGCGTCTTTTGGGGGGGCGACACCCATTATGGGGTATGGGAGTGATATCCCGGATAAAGGATACCTTGAATCCTGCGCTGTTAATGGCCCGCATGGCAGATTCCCGGCCGGAACCCGGACCTTTGACCAGGATGCCCACACTCTTCATCCCATTGTCCTGGGCCTGTCTGGCTGCGGTCTCAGCTGCCTTTTGAGCGGCAAACGGCGTACCTTTCCGGGATCCCTTGAATCCAGACATGCCTGAACTGCACCAGCTGACTACATTTCCGGACATGTCAGTTATGGTGACCATGGTATTGTTGAATGATGCATTGATATGCACAATACCTGTGGGAATATTTTTCTTCTCTTTCTTCTTTTTGCTCTTTTTGGGCTTTGCCATCTACAATCTCCGGTAATTATTTCTTTTTCTTGATGGTGGTTCTTCTGGGACCTTTTCTGGTCCTGGCGTTGGTATGTGTCCTCTGCCCGCGGGAAGGAAGAGACCTTCTGTGCCTCAGACCTCTGTAGCAGCCAATATCCATAAGCCTTTTAATATTAGCTGTTACTTCTCTGCGAAGATCACCTTCTACCTTGTAGGTATTTTCAAGTTCAGTACGAATTGTGTTTATTTCTTCAGGTGTGAGGTCTTCTGTTTTCCTGGTCCAGTCCACACCAGTGTTGTCCAGAACTTTAAGGGCGCTTGTCCTGCCTATACCATAGATATAGGTAAGAGCAATGCCGATCTTCTTTTTCCTGGGTAAATCTACTCCTGCTATGCGTGCCATTTTCCCCCCGCTTATCTATCCTTGCCTTTGTTTGTGACGTGGATTGTCACATATAATTCTCAGTACACCCTTGCGCCTGATGATTTTGCATTTGGCGCACATTTTTTTAACTGACGGCCTTACCTTCATGTCTTATTTCCTCTAAAATATCCGGGTTTGTTCTGCTTAATATCTCCGGTCCATTGCTGTTTATGGCAATGGTATGCTCAAAATGAGCTGCAAGACTTCCGTCCCTGGTTTTGGCAGTCCACCTGTCGGCCATGATCTGGACCTGATCGCTGCCCAGAGAAAGCATGGGTTCAATTGCCAGGACCATGCCTTTCTTGAGAATTATTTTTGATTTGCTCCCGGGTACAAAATTGGGCAACTCAGGTTTTTCATGCAGGCTGGCCCCAATCCCGTGGCCCACAAACCTTTTAATGATGGAGCATTTATTTTTCCGGGCATGTTTTTCAATGGCCGCGGAAATATCGTACAGATTGTTGCCTGGTCTGGCCTGCTCAATACCTTTTTCAAGACACTGCCTGGTTACATCCATTAAAAAGGATGCATCCCCGGCAATCTTTCCCACTGCAAAAGTCCTGGCAGAATCGCCAAAAAAGCCCTTGTGCCGGACTCCCATATCAACACTCAGGATATCCCCTTCTTTTAGAATTTTTTCAGTGGGGAATCCATGAACTATCACATCATTAACAGAACAGCAGAGCGTATACGGGAACCCCTGATATCCCTTGAATGCAGGCTTGACCTTGAACTGAGCGCAGATTTCATTGGCCAGCTCTTCCAGCTCCATTGTGGTGATCCCGGGTTCAACCCGGTCTCCTATTCTGTCCAGGACATAAGACACTATGGTGTTAGCTTCTCGCAGCAGACCTATTTCGTATTCATTCTTAAGGAAAATACCGCGCAGCTTTTTCAAGATCTATCTTCGTCCCTTTATCCTGGTCTTGGTCATCAGGCCTTCATAATGCCTGGTAATGAGATGAGACTGAAACTGTGCCATGGTGTCCATGGCCACTGCCACAACAATGAGCAGAGCAGTACCGCCATAGTAAAAAGGAACATTGAACTCCTTGATCATGAACACCGGCAGCACGCAGACCAGAGACATATAAATGGCCCCTGAAAATGTAAGTCTGGACAGCACCTTATCAATATATTCCTTAGTCTTCAGACCGGGCCTGATTCCCGGAATGAATCCTCCCTGCTTCTTAAGATTTTCCGCAATATCCTTGGGATCGAATATTATGGCTGTATAGAAAAAACAGAAGAAAATTATAAGGGCCACAAAAAGAATATTATAAACAATGGATTCTGGCATAAGGTTGTTGGATACCACATTCAGCCATTCTGCCTGAGAAAAACTGGCAATGGTGGCCGGAAACATGAGTATGGACGAGGCGAATATGGCTGGAATTACTCCGGCCGTGTTCAGCTTCAAAGGCAGATGACTGGTCTGCCCGCCATACATTTTCCTGCCCATCATTCTCTTGGCATAGTGTATGGGCAGCCGTCTCTGGGCTCGTTCCACGTAAACTATGGCCAGAAGCACGCCAACAATTATGGCCAGGATAAATAAGGACACAAAAAGAGTTACTTCCCCGGCTGACATAAGCTGGTACGAATTGGCCAGGGCTCCGGGCAGACCGGCAACAATCCCTGAAAATATAATCAATGAAATTCCATTGCCCAGGCCTTTGGCGGATATTCTTTCA
The DNA here is from genome assembly GCA_964531185.1 of uncultured Desulfovibrionales bacterium. Taxonomy (GTDB): domain Bacteria; phylum Desulfobacterota; class Desulfovibrionia; order Desulfovibrionales; family Desulfonatronovibrionaceae; genus CAZHCY01. Next base: position 3,371 of record CAZHCY010000051.1, read on the forward strand.
CCCAGCCACATGATGAATATGGTTCCGGCAGTCAGGGTCAAAACTGTTGTAAACCTGAAGGCCCAGCCAGGATTCATGACCACTGACGCCCCTTCCGGGCTGGTCATGTTTTCAAGGCCGATGGATATGCCCATTCCCTGCACCAGGGTGATCAGCACTGTGCCGTATCTGGTATACTGGGTAATCTTTTTCCGCCCGGCTTCACCTTCTTCCTTTTTCCATTTGGACAGGGTAGGGCTGACCACGGTAAGCAGCTGCATTATGATGGATGCAGAAATATAGGGCATGATCCCCAGGGCAAAAATGGAAAAATTCATCAGCCCACCACCGGAAAACATATCAAACAGCCCAAACAGGGTGTTCTGGGCACTGGAGAAAAAATCAGACAGAGCCTGTCCGTCTACTCCGGGCAGGGGAATATGGACCCCTATTCTGTAGACCGCCAGAAGAAAAAAAGTGAACAGCACCTTATTGCGCAGTTCTTTCATGCCTGATTCAGCTGTGCGGGACTGCTTTGCCACTTATGTTAACCTTCCAGTGCTATTGCGCTGCCGCCGGCCCGGGATATTTTGTCCGCTGCAGCAGTGCTGAATTTATGGGCATGAATTTTCACTGCAAAATCAATCTGTCCGTTGCCCAGAATTTTGACCGGACAATTTTTAGGGGACAGCCCTGAATCATAAAGATCCTCAATGCTGACTTCCTGACGGCCGGGAAACTTTGCTGCAATCTGATCCAGGTTCACAGGGGTGTACTGGACTCTGAAATGATTCTTGAATCCTCTTTTGGGGAGTCTTCTCTGCAGGGGCATCTGTCCGCCTTCAAAACCTGCGGGTATGCTGGCCCCTGCTCTGGATCTCTGTCCTTTGTGCCCTTTGCGGCAAGTCTGTCCAAGTCCGCTGGATTGTCCTCTGCCAAGTCTTTTTCTGGACTTGGTTTCCTCATAAAAAGGATAAAGCTCATGCAAATTCATTATTTGATAACCTCTACGAATTTTTCGACTTTTCTGACCATGCCTGCTATGCACTCATTATCAGGCTGCTCCACTGTCTGTTGAGGCTTTCTAAGTCCCAGGGCCCTCAAGGTCTTTTTCTGAACAGGCTTAAGGCCTATATGACTTGTCATCAGTTTGATTTTCATGCCGGTGCTCTCCTGAATAAGCACAATTACTTGACTTCAGCATATTCAATGCTTTTGCCCCTGAGCCTGGAAACAGTCTCAGGATCGGTCATGCTCTTGAGCCCTTCAATTGTGGCTTTGATTACATTGTGAGGGTTGCTGGTTCCTATAGCCTTGGTCAAAACATTTTTTACACCTATGGCTTCCATGGCTGCCCTGACCGGGCCTCCTGCAATGATGCCTGTACCTGCTCCGGCAGGTTTGAGCAGAACCCTGGCTGCACCGTATGCGCCTGTCACCTGAAAAGGTAATGTGGAACCTGCCAGAGATATATTGACCATGTTTTTCCGGGCCTTGTCATTTGCCTTTTTAATGGCATCCGGAACCTGGTTGGCTTTGCCCAGACCATAACCCACTGAGCCCTGTCCGTCGCCAACCACCACCAGGGCACTGAATCTGAAGCGTCTGCCGCCTTTGACAACTTTGGCTACTCTGTTCAGATGCACGATTTTTTCTATTAATTCCAAATCATTCTGCTGCATGAAATACCTCTTAAAAGTTTAGTCCGGTTTCCCTGGCGCCTTCTGCTAAGGCCTTGATCCGGCCATGGTAATAATAACCATTGCGGTCAAAGACTACTGTGTCCACATTAATGCTTTTGGCTTTTTCACCAATGGCTTTGCCCACAGTTCTGGCCGTGTCCATGGTAAGTCTGTTTTCCCCGTCCATCTGCTGCGATGAATATGAGGCCAGGGTAATTGACTGCACATCATTAACGAGCTGGGCGTAAATATGTCTGTTAGACCTGAAAACCACCAGCCTGGGTCTGGACTGGGTGCCGCTGATCTTTTTTCTGATGCGCACCTTTCTCTTGGCTCTGGACTGCTTTTTGGATAACTTCATGATATCACCTGTTATTTACCACCGGATTTTCCGGATTTGCGCCTGATCTGTTCGTTTTCATATTTTATGCCCTTTCCTTTGTAAGGTTCAGGCGGGCGGACCCGGCGGATTACTGCGGCAAATTCACCCACTGCCTGTTTATCTATTCCGCTGAGTATGATCTTGTTCTTGTCCACTCTGGCTTCAATGCCCTTGGGAAGATCCAGGGTGACCGGATGGGAATAGCCAACATTGAGTACCACTTTATTGCCCTGAACATCAGCTTTGTAGCCGACTCCCAGGACCTCCAGTGTTTTGCTGAATCCCTGATGAACCCCCTGGACAGCGTTGTTCAAAAGGGTTCTTCTCAGCCCCCACTGCTGGCGGGCCTTAATGCTGTCATCAGTCCTGGTAAGCTTAATAGTGCCGTCCTCCAGGACAGCATTAATCTTGGGATGATTCTCCACCAGAAGTTCACCCTTGGGTCCCTTGACCTTTGTCAGGGATCCACTGATCTGGACATCTACACCCTGGGGTATTTTTATTGGTTCTTTTCCTATGCGTGACATTGTTCACCTACCATATTTCACAGATGAGCTCTCCGCCCACGTGCTGTTTTCTGGCTTCCGACCCTTCTAGTATCCCCTTGGATGTGGACACGATACATATACCAAGTCCATTTCTCACAAACGGGATCTCTTTTACCGGAACATAAACCTTGCGGCCGGGTTTGCTGACCCTGTTCATTCCCTTAATGACCGGACTTGAATCTATGTACTTAAGATCTATGTTAATAACCTTGTCTTCTATCTCATATCCGCGAATAAATCCTTCACGGGCCAAGATATCCACTATGGCAGCCTTGGTTTTGCTTAAAGGGATGCTCACCTTCTTATGCAAAGCCATGTGACTGTTTCTGATTCGCGTCAACATATCCGCGATGGGATCAACTACTGGCATGGTTCATTTCCTCTTTTTTGACTCTACCAACTGGATTTACGCACACCCGGCAGTTCACCGGCCAATGACATGTTCCTGAAGCAGATCCTGCAAATTCCGAACTTTCTCATATAGGCCCTGGGGCGTCCGCAAATGGGACACCGGTTGTATCCGCGGGATGAAAACTTGGGTTTACGCCTGGCTTTCACCATCAATGAAGTCCTGGTCAAGGTATTCCTCCTTACTTTTTAAAGGGCATCCCAAGCATGGTCAGCAGGGACTTGCCTTCCTTGTCTGTCTGGGCGGTGGTGACTATGGTGATATTCATGCCTTTGGGCCTTTCAATGCTGTCTAAATTTATTTCAGGAAATATGGTATGTTCCTTTATGCCCATGGTGAAATTGCCCCGGCCGTCAAAACCCCTGTCAGGCACTCCCCTGAAGTCTCTGACCCGCGGAAGGGCTATATTCAGCAGTTTGTCCAGAAAAGCCCACATCCTGCTTCTTCTTAGAGTAACATAACATCCCACAGGCATGCCTTCCCTGAGCTTGAAGGCGGCAATGGACTTTTTAGCCCTGGTTATCACTGCTTTCTGTCCGGCTATGAGAGTGAGTTCCTTTACAGCGTCCTGAATCAGTTTGTTGTTCTGGCTCGCTTCTCCCAGACCCATATTCAGGTTGACCTTATCAATGCCGGGGATCTGCATGCTGGACTTGTAGTTGAACTCTTTCAACAGCCTGGGTGATATATCTTCACGGTAAATTTGTTCCAGCCTGATCATAATGAAAACCTCATTAAATGTTCTCGTTGCATTTTTTGCAGAAACGCATTTTCTCACCATCGTCAGTATATCTGTATCCTACCCTGGTGGGAGTAGTGCATGTGTCACAGACGATCTTTACATTGGAGACGTGCACCGGTGCTTCCTGCTCATTAATGCCGCCCTGTTCCTGTTTGTATGGATTTGGCTTGACGTGTTTTTTAACTTTGTTCAAACCTTCTACAAGGACTTTATCCTTGTCCCTGTAAACTTTGACAACCTTGCCTATCTTACTCTTATCCTTGCCGGATATGATCATCACTTTGTCATTCTGTCTGATTTTCATCTTCCTCACCTATAGTACTTCAGGAGCAAGAGAGACAATTTTCATGAAGTTTCTGGACCGGAGCTCTCTGGCTACAGGCCCGAAAATGCGCGTCCCGATTGGCTCCATGCTTTTGTTCAGAAGCACAGCAGAGTTATTGTCAAATCTGATGTGTGAACCGTCTGGCCGGCTGATTTCCTTTTTGGTCCTGACAATAACCGCCTTGTATACTTCGCCCTTTTTGACTTTGGCGTGAGGCATGGCATCCTTGACTGATATAACTATTATATCTCCCACTGATGCGTAGCGCCGCTTGCTGCCGCCAAGAACCTTGACACAGCCGACCTTTTTTGCCCCTGAATTGTCAGCGACATCCAGTGTGGTTTGAACTTGAATCATGATATATCCCCTAAACTGATTTTACTGCAGCATGTCTTTAACAGGTTCAGCTCAACCAGTGATGCTGTCATAAGATATTTATTTGCAGGCCTCTGGTATTTGGACTTGTTTGATATCATTTTCCAGCAGACAGCCCGGGCGTAAAGAACTCACCCGGTTAAACTTTCATTCTCAATCTGCTCTGGATGACTGCTGATCTTTGACCTTTTATCTGCCATGACTTATTTTTGGTGCGTCTACAAAAACAGTTTAATGGTTTTACCAACCTTTTAAACCGCCTTTTCCAAAACTTTTCTCAGATGCCATTTTTTTCGGGCGCTTAGGGGACGATGTTCAACAATCTGAACTTTGTCACCCACTGAACATTCATTGGCTGGATCATGGGCCATAAATTTTTTCTTGCGTTTGACGTATTTCTTCAGATGAGGATGCTTAATCAGGGTATCAACGCTGACCACAATGGTTTTATCGCCCTTGTCGCTGACCACAACCCCAACCATTCTGCGTTTGTTGCTCAAAGGAGCTGAACTATTTTCCATGACCCTTACCTGTATTTCTCTCGTTGATGATTGTTTTGATCCTGGCGATGGTTTGCCTTACCTGAGAAAGTCGGTGCGTGTTTTCCAGCTGAGCAGTGGAATGCTGAAAACGAAGGTTAAAAAGCTCCTGGTTGTAGTCCTGGAGCTTTTCGTTCAAGTCAGAGTCTGATAACTCTCTAATTGCCCGGGTATCCATTTTACCACTCCTTCTCTACAATCACTGTTTTAACAGGCAGCTTATAGGATGCCCGCTTCAGTGCTTCTTTGGCCAGTTCAAGACTTACCCCGCGGATTTCATAAAGAATCCTGCCTGGCTTGATGGGGGCGCACCAGCCCACAGGTGATCCCTTTCCTTTACCCTGTCTGGTTTCCGCGGGCTTGGCAGTAACCGGCTTATCAGGAAAAATCCGGATGAATACTTTTCCGCCGCGTTTGATATGGCGCATCATGGCGATACGGGCGGACTCTATCTGCTGATTGGAAATCTTGCCTGGTTCAACCGCTTTAAGGGCGATATCGCCGAAGTTGATTTCTGAACCTTTCTGGGCTTTTCCCTTTATCCGGCCTTTATGGGTCTTTCTGAATTTGACTTTCTTGGGGCTTAGCATGATTATTTTACCTCATTTAAGATATCGCCTTTATATATCCAGACCTTCACCCCGATAATGCCGTAGGTGGTCCTGGCAGTGGCATATCCGTATTCAATGTCTGCTCTTAGTGTATGCAGAGGAACGCGTCCCTCCCGCTGCCATTCAGTCCTGGCGATTTCAGCTCCGCCCAGCCGGCCTGCACAGGAGATCTTAATGCCCTGGGCTCCGAATTTAATGGCCAGACTTATGGATCTTTTCATGGCCCTTCTAAAGGCCACCCGCCTTTCAAGCTGCAGGGCGATGTTTTCTGCCACCAGCTGTGCATCTACCTCAGGTCTTCTGACTTCATTGACATCCAGGGAAAAACTGTATCCAAACTTGTTCTTGAGATCGTTGCGGAGTTTTTCTATTTCCACCCCTTTTCTGCCTATGACAATGCCGGGACGGGAGGTGAAGATAATCAAGGTGATCTTGTCAGCAGCTCTCTCGATTTCCACTCTGGAAATTCCTGCGTGATACAGCTTGGATTTTACATAGTCCCTGATTTTTTTGTCTTCATATACAAACCGGGAGTAACTGCCCTGGCTGAACCACCTGGACAGCCAGTTCTTGTTATATCCTACCCGAAATCCATATGGATGTACTTTCTGACCCAAGACGATACCTCCTAATACTCATCAACTATGACTGTTATGTGGCTGGTGCGTTTGAGTATTCTGTTGGCCCGGCCCATAGCCCGGGGTTTGATTCTTTTCCAAGTGGGACCCTCATCAACCAGAATCCTCTTTACATACAGATTGTCTATATTCAGGCTGTAGTTGTTCTCAGCATTGGATAATGCCGAATTGAGCACCTTGCTGATATGCACGGCAGCCTTCTTGGGCGTGAATTTGAGAATGTTCAGGGCATCTTCTATGTGCTCGCCCTGTACGTTCCCGGCAACCAGCCTGGCCTTTCTGGGGGATATTCTGACGAATCTGGCTACTGCTTTTGTTTCCATGATGTTTCCATGTCAATTATTTACGTTTTGCCTGACTTTTCCGGTCTCCGGCATGGGTGTGGAAAGTCCTGGTGGGAGCGAACTCTCCAAGTTTGTGACCAACCATATTTTCCGTGGCAAAGACAGGAATGAACTTGCGCCCGTTATGGACTGCAAAGGTTAAACCTACCATCTCAGGAATGATTGTGGACCTTCTGGACCAGGTCTTGATAACCTTTCGGCTCTGGTTGTCGTTGGCTTCCTGAACCTTTTTCATGAGGTGATCATCCACAAAAGGACCTTTTTTAACGGATCTGGGCATATGAACTCCTGACTATCTGGTTCTCTTCTTGACGATTAATCTGTTGGAAGCCTTGGTTCTGCTTCTGGTCTTAAAACCTTTGGTGGGCCAGCCCCAGGGAGAGCATGGATGCCTGCCGCCCGAACTCTTGCCTTCACCGCCTCCCAGGGGGTGATCTATGGGATTCATGGCCACACCTCTGACTTGAGGACGTCTGCCAAGCCATCTGTTTCTCCCGGCCTTGCCCAGAGAAATATTCTCATGTTCCACATTGCCCACCTGGCCTATGGAAGCAACATTGGACGACAGAACATTTCTCACTTCGCCTGAAGGAAGCTTAATCAGAGCATATTTGCCTTCCTTGGCCACCAGCTGGGCATATGTCCCGGCCGATCTGGCCATCTGGCCGCCCCTGCCGGGTGTAAGCTCAATATTGTGGATAATCGTCCCCACAGGTATCCGCTTTATGGGCAGGGCATTGCCAGGCTGAATATCTACTTTTTCTCCGGCCTGGACTGTGTCCCCCACCTTGAGCCCCACAGGGGCAAGAATATAGCGCTTCTCACCATCCAGATAAGATAACAGGGCTATCCTTGCGCTGCGATTGGGATCATATTCAATGGACCTGACCTTGGCTGGAACTTCCAGCTTGTTTCTCTTGAAATCTATAATCCGGTACCTGCGCTTAACACCGCCGCCCCTTCTGCGGGATGTAACACGGCCATTGGAGTTCCGGCCGCTTTTTCTGGGAAGTCCTGTTGTCAGCGATCTCTCAGGCTCGGTTCTGCTGATTTCTGAAAAATCAGATACAGTCTGAAACCGCCGACCTGGGGATGTGGGCTTCAATTTCTTAATGGCCATGGTTTACACCCCTTCAAAAAAATCTATTTTATCCCCGGCAGCCAGGGATACATATGCCTTTTTATACCCTGAAACACGGCCGGTCTGCCTGCCGAATCTTGTCCTGCCCACCGGCCTTCTGCGAACGATATTCACCCTGTCCACGCGTACATTAAACATTGATTCTACCGCATCCCTGACCTGATATTTATTGGCTCCGGGGTGGACAAAGAAAACAACCTGATTCTGCAATTCCTTGATCAAGTTGGATTTCTCCGACACCAGCGGTTTTATGAGGATCTGAGTTTTGTCCATTTTATCCCAACCTCTCCTGAAGGGCATTTGGAGCCTGCTGATTCAGACT
>CAZHCY010000052.1:0-11394 GCA_964531185.1 uncultured Desulfovibrionales bacterium
AGCGCCTGAATGGCATTCAGGAGGTCAGGAGTTCAATTCTCCTCAGCTCCACCAGAAATTTCAAGGGGTTAGGCATTAGGTCTAACCCCTTTTTTTTGTGCAAAAAACGCTGTGATGCAAACTGTGATGCAAAAAACAATTTGTCAGAAATAATTAAAATTCTACCCCTGAGAAAACCCAACCTCTTAAACTCTTTTCCGGGGAGGTGGGCGGGAAAATATTTTTGTATGGGCCTGGAGTGATTGGGGACAGGCAAACTATGCAATAAAACATACTCATTTGAGAGAAATTTACTCTTCTTACGGGCAACTTCCGGTCATTTAGACTTAATGACGCTCCAATTTTATCTGAAGATGATTTGGCTAAGGGCAGGAAAAGATAGGCGGACCGGATATTATCCACGTTTACATGTTATGTGGGCGCTCCTGCACATTGCCGCCGACTGCAGGCTGCAATGGATGCCAGTAAATTGGCGGAGAATGGGGGCAGCGGCCGGATCAGGTCAGGCGCTTTAAGGAATAGACCTGGTCCAGACCCTGGATCCTATGCGGATCGCGTTTCCGTTTGGGCTGGATAAGATGGCGGAAGTGTTCGAAACCCTGGCGGACGAACTCCCGGGAACCGATTATCCCGGCTTCGGTAAAAAAACGCGTGCGCTGGATAAACCGCTCCACAGTCTCCGGACGGGGCACGCCGTGCAGGAGTTTTCCCTTCCCGGTGTCAATCCCGCCCCGGGCATAGACAAATTTCCGGTAATGACGCAGGCGCTCATTTGCACTTTGAATGTTGTATTCCTCAAGGCCCAGACCCCAGGACAAAAATTCGTCCCTGCGTCCGGAACGGAAGCGATAGCCAAGAGATGACCATTTATACTCTTCCGGGCGGTTCACGATTCCGGCCCGCACCGGATTTAGATCAATATATGCCAGGCAGTTGACCAGGGTCTCCCCTTTTTCCACGATCAGGCTCTTGAACCGCTCGGACCAGAACGTCCCTTTACGACCGCGATTTTTATTGTAGATGAGGCTAAAAGTCTGCTTGATCTCTTTTATGTATTCTGAAAGGGAGGTCCATTTCTGGCGGTAGAAAGGAATCTGCCCGGACGTGAGCCTTTGTTTGTTCCCGTACCTGCGTTTAAAGCTGGCCAGGACGTCCTGGTCAGTTATCTCATCTTCCGGGAACATGGTCACCAAAAGATGGAAATGATTGCCCATAATGCAGAATCCGAGCACTTCGCAGAAATAGACCGCGGACATGTCCTTTATGATGTTTAAAAGCAGACGCTTTTCCTCCTCGCCCAGGGGCAAGCCGTCCAGTGCGGTTCTGCTTATAACGTGATAGGTGGCCTGCCGGTGGGAAAGAATGAAACGGGGCATGCGGGCCATGGGACACCTCCAGACTGTTTACATGGTGGTTGAGTGGGGATGCAGGAAAAATATCGAGTAGGGTCATCGTTGTCAACATATTTTGCCTGTCCCCGTTTTTTTTCTGTGGATTTCCGGTTAGATACCTTGTGCCGCGGGGTGTCCGGGTGCTGCGCCTGCAAGGATGGTTTCGGGGCTGCAGAGTCGGGTTCTTTCCACCTAGTCTGCAAAGCGACCATGCTCTCGGCCCCCGCTGGCCAGGTACTGACACATTCTGCTTCGATATCTGTCCGGCTCAAACCCTCTGGCTGCAGTCCATGCAGGAAGGCTGGGGCCGAGTTTTTCCAGAGTCGGGATGTCCGGAAAAAACTTTCCGGTTCTGCCAGACATCCGGGACAGATTTTCAAAAATATACAGGCCGTCCGGATCAAAATCACCCAGATGTATCCAGGTGCAGGCACTGGGCAGGTTCTTCAGCCACAGCGCCGGCAGGGCCGCGGCATAGCCGGGGCAGAACATGAGCAGGCCGTGGTCAAATTCCAGTTCCAGAAAGGGGGCCAGGTTTTCAGAGGTAAGCACCAGGCTGATCTGGTCAAAATCAAAGTCCTGGATTCTGGAGGCCCTGGCAGCAGGCAGGCAGATCTGACCCAGGGCCAGGGTGGCCTGTCTCAGGCTGAATAGACCCTGCTGACAATAAGCCTCGCTCCAGGCCTTGAGCCTCAGCTCCCCGCGCTGAAACCCAGCAGCTGACCATGCAGAATATATGCGCCTGAGCACAGGAATATTCAGAATATGCTTGGAATCCTGATAAAGAGCTGAGCTTAGAGCCTGAACATGACAGGATTTTTCCGGGGCCAGGGAGAGCTGTTCCAGTTTTCGGACCAGGACCAGGGCTTCCAGAGGGTGAGAGGAGATATTTATGTCCAGGCCCATGGACTGCATGATCTGCTCAGCCTGATCCCTGGCCTGAATTAATGCTTTGCACTGGGAATCCAGGATAGAGCCCAGGGTCTGGGCATCCTTGAGCACAACTGTTCTGCCCTGAAGTTCAGCAATTCCTGATTTGAGCAGAGGATCAAAGGCCTTGCGCCGGCCCGCCAGACCCTTTTGATGCAGTTCCACCCAGGCCAGACATTTCTGCAGCGGATCATCCATGATTACCCATTTTGAGTTTGACCGGTCCGGTTCAGGCTCATCCCTTGTGGTAAACAGAGACGTGAGTCACGCCCTGGGACAGGGGGGTGAGCATGTGGCACAAAGTATGGGGGACTGTGATGGTCCGGGGCAGGGCCACCAGGAGCTGGCACTGGACCCGGTCCAGGAGTTGCCTGACTGTATGCACTGCCTGCTGATCCAGCCTTTCAGCTTCATCCAGGGCCATGATGAGCAGGCCGCGCTGGGTGCTTCCTGATTCAGATCCCCAGTGAAACAGAAGTCCAAGACAGATGGCCAGGTTGATACCCAGGGTTTCCCCACCGGAAAACCCCTTCTGTCTGACTTCCTGGTCCAGATCGGTGATGGACCAGCTGAGGCTGATATATGTGCGGTAGTCAGCTATCTGTTCCTCACTGACTCCGGCCTGCCCCTGCCTGAATATATTTTTCACCAGTTCATTGACAAATTCTTCCAGGGTGGTTTTGTTTTCCAGGTCCAGCAGAGTCAGCCTGTCCCCTTTGAGGCTTTTCAGCCCGGCATAGGCCGGAAGATAATTGAGCTGAACACTTACCCGGCTGATGCGGCCGAATTTGATGTCAGCCAGGATTTTGTTCACTTTGTCCAGCCTTCTTTTGAGATTGGAAATTTCCTGGTCCACCTTGCGCTTGATGTCCTGGACATAGGTTCTGATTCTGGATTCGATTTGCTTGAGTTCAGCCCTGAGATGCTGCAGCTGCTCCTCCACCCTGTCCAGTTCCACTGCCTGGGGGATGATATTGTTCAGGATGACTTCCACCCTGGCTTCTGAAGATGCCTGCTGGGGGAGCTGCAGGGAGTGTTCCTGGCTGATTTCAGTGATCAGGCTCTCCAGGAGCTTTTCAGCCTGTATCCACTGGGATTTCAAAAGGGTGACATCATCTCTGGCAAAGCTGCCCCGGCGGTATTCAGGATCACGGTCCGGATAGACATGACGCCACTTTTCCAGGATGTCCTTTTCCTGCTCCAGGCAGGTCTGAAAATCCTTTTCCAGTCTGTCCAGCTTGTCCTGGATCAGGCGCAAAAGGCCGGACTGATCTCCTTTTTCCTGGTGCAGTCTGTCTCTGGATTTTTCCAGACGAACCAGCTGGTCATCAAGAGCTTTGATCTGTTCATGAAGTGCCCTGGCTTTGCTGAAGTCCACCCTGCCAAGCAATACCTCCATGGGCTCTTCTTTGATGAGACTATCAAGGCCTGCTTTTGTTTCAGCCCGGCGCCTGTCTTTGGAATGATATTTGTCCCTGAGGCTGCCCAGCTCCTGCTCAGCCTGTGCCAGCTCTTTTTCCAGATCTGATATTTGCCTGGAGAGTTTTTTCAGGTCTTTTTCTGCCTGCTCAGCCTGTTTTTCGGTCCGGGCATAAATGGCCGGCGCGTCTTTCAGCTCAAAACAATCCTTTTTCCGGACCAGAGAACCTGCCAGCTGATATGTTTCCAGAATGCGGGAGCTGGACTGGGATAAACTGCTGATTTCCCCTTCAAGCTGTTCAAACTCTTCAAGGCAGGTGCGGTCCTCAAGACCGGACCATATGCCGGCCAGCTCCCTGGCCCTGCTGATGCGCTGAGCGTTTTTGCGGCGTTCATTTTCCAGTTCTTGAAGCCGTCCCAGCAGGCTGTCTTTTTCCTGTCCCAGCCGGGCCAGCTCTCTGGCCCGGGCCTGCGCCCCCAGCCAGACCGGGGAATCCGGACTGTACCAGTAAAAGCCTGCCTGCCCGGCCACAACACCCTGACCGGCCTGGAAAAGCGTCAAACCTTCTGGATCAACATCCGGATCCAGCAATAGAAATTCCTCATCCCCCAGATCCAGCCCGGCAAGTTCTTCAAGATCCCGGGCCAGGACCGCTCTGGCAAAAGGCCCCAGCCCGGTCTGGACTGCAGCGGCCTTTTCCAGGTTAAAGTGCTCATACCGGGCGGCAACCGGGGTAAGCCGTCCGGATTCCAAATGGGGATCCAGGGCCTGGGGCAGACCGGGCCTGCCTTTTTCCAGGCCGGTTATACAGCTGTTCAATTTGTCCAGAGAGCCCCTGATCCTGGCCATTTCTGCTCCAAAATCCAGGTCTTCCCATTCATTTACGGCCTGCACAAATTCATCCCGGGAGCCCTGAAGCAGTTCCCTGGTGTCCGGATGAATCCGTTCAAACCAGTCAGCCAGTTCCAGGGCCTTTTTATGCAGGTCAGTCCTTTTGCGGATTTCTTCCAGCCTGACCTTCATCTCTGGCAGGCTTTCCAGCCTGTTTTTTTCTTTCTGGCTTGAAATCCAGGCCTGATTCAGGGCTGGCCAGGCTTTGACGCGCAGGCCGGTTTTTTCCTGGAATTTTTCCAGCTGCTTTTGAAAGGCCTGGTATTTTTCCTTGTCAGCAGAGATGTATTTCAGTTTTTCAGACAAGGCCCGCAGTTCAGCCTGCAGTTCGGACCGGGCGGCTGATTTTTCCCGCAGGCCGGTTTTGAGGTTCTGGACTTTGCCTTGCGCCCTGGATATGTCCCGGGTCAGACCGTCCATTTCCCCGGCCAGGTTTTGCTGCTCCTGGATAAGTCTTTGATACTGGCGGTGATGTCTTTCCTGTCTGGACAGTTCCGTCTGAAGGCCCAGATATTTGTCCCGTTCTCTGCTCAGCTTCTGCTTTTCAAGGGCAGCTGCCTCCAGGCTGTTTTCAATTTTTTCCAGCCCGGCCACAGTAGCCTGTTCCCGCTTCTGTTCATGAGCAGTCTTCTGTTTCAAAGACTCAGCCCTGCTGCTGAGCATGCCCAGTTCTGTGGACAGGTAAAGGCAGCGGCTCTGATCCAGGGCTTTCAGCTGTTCTTCCAGTTGGAGTCTGGTGCGCCGGAACTGTTCAATGGAACTGATTTGAGTGCTGATGGTGCGTCTGTCGCGCATAAGCTTTTCCACATCAGCGAATTTGACTCCCTGAGAAGGCTCGGGACAAAGCATTTCCTTTAGAAAATACCCCAGCCTGTCCAGCTTGGGTCTGGTGACCTGGCTCCAGAGAGTAGCAAACTTTTTTTTGCCCTTCCTGTCCATGGGCACAGGCAGAAGACCCTGGGCAAAAAGAAAACGGTGATATTCATCCACACTGGAGAAATCAGTGACCACTGCCTCCATGTTTTGCTGCAGGATATTTTTCCTGATTTTCTGAAAATCCGGGATGATCTGGGATTGTTCCCGGTCCAGAAACAGATCTGGCCATGGATCAATACCGGTGACAGCAAACGGGGTCAGATCCAGCCCTTCAGAGGCGGCCCTGGCATGCAGGCGGACTCCTATGGCAGTGATCTCACTGTGTCCGGAAATACTCAGAACAGCCCAGCCCACCCTGCCGCTCAGCTGTCCGGCCAGGGAGCGGTCAAACTGGCCGGTGGCAACATTGAGATTTATGTACTGCTGATGACAGATGAGAATGGTCTGCACTGCGTCCAGGATGGTGGTCTTGCCCACTGCATTGTTGCCCGAAAGAACGGTCATTCTGGGATGCAGGGCAATATGGCAGGCTGGAAAGAGCTTGTAGCCTGCCAGGATCAGGCCAGTGGCCACAATATCATCAGGTGTGAACACCTGGGGTATTTCAGGTTTCATCTTCTTCCTGTTCTTCTTCCCAGTTGATTCTGGTCCAGATGCTGTCAATGACTTCATGGAGGGGGGCGCCTCCTTCATAGTCCAGATCCAGGCTTTTTCTGGCTGCTTCCAGAAAGCGGGCCAGACCTGGCAGGCGGACAATGATCATTTTGGGCAGGTCAGCATTAACTGAAGGGGTGAGCTCGATAAATCTTAACCTGTGCAGCTGCCTTAAGTTGGTCAGTATCCAGCTTCTGAGTCTGGCCGCCTGCCTGGAGCTCTGCTGCCTTTTTCTGACAGCCCTGCCCTGCTGGGGGTTGAAGATTTTGATGAGCTGGTTGAAATCAAAGCTGTTTTCCAGCCTGCTGATAAGGTCCAGAACCGGGAGTTCATCCTTGCCTTCTATGCCTGCAGACAGAAAATGGGTGCTTAGAAACAGCCCGAGAAAGGAAGCTCCTCTGCGCAGGGTGCTCATGCGCACCCGGGATGAGCAAGGGGTTAGAAAGTAGAAGGTTTCGCCCCTGGAAAAACGCTCCAGCCGATAACCCAGAAAATGAAAAAAGGCCTGCCAGTTGTCAAAGAATTCCTCAAGGAACCTGTATTCAGTGATCAAATAAGAATCAATGTTCTGCCCGGACTGCAGGCGGTGAATAATCTTTCTGGACAGGTTGTCGTTGTCCAGAAAGACCTGCATTTCCAAATGGTAATATTCTTCAAGCATAGAACAATTCCGCAAAAACAAGCTGCCTGATACAGGTTTTAAAGGCCGGGACCGACTTTATCCACAAAAGACCGGGCACAAGGCAAGATAAGATATTAGTAACAGTTTAGCCCTTTTTAAAGAAAGCAAGGCACCCCAGGGCTTTTTTTGATTAAGGCAAGACACAGACTTGGAAAAAATAGGGGCTGGGAAAGCCAGTCCCCGTGCCTCATGCAAAGGTCTAAACTATTACAGATATTAAAAAACAAGTTTTTGATCCAGGACAGCAGGGTCCTGGCCAGGGGACCACTTGCCGGGCTTTTGAACCCTGGCCTTTTAGAGGTGCATTACTGTGCTTGAAAAATGACCACTGGTTCCAGATAAAAGGCACCCATGTCCAGCCACTGCTTTTTTTCTATTTTGCGCATCCCCGGGGCCGGATCCCAGGCAGGCATGTCCTGAAGCAGAATCCAGAGACCGGTGAGCATCCGGCTGGACTCAAGGTTCAGGCTGTTCAGAAGATGGCTGATCCAGTCTCCCAGGTCCAGAGGAGAATCGGCCTGCTGCCACATGGACCTGGCCAGGTTCAGAAAGTCCTGCTTCCAGAAGACATCTCCTGTTTTGTCCTGTTCAGGGATAAACTCCTCCAGGGCTTTCAGCTTTTCCAGACTGAAATGAACCGGTTTTTTCTGCTCCCTGGAGCTCCAGTTCATGCTGATGTCTCTCAGGGTCATTTCCTGGAAAACCGGGATGCGCAGGTCTGAAGAAAGGGCCAGGGTCAGGATGTCCTGCTGTCTTCGGCACAGCCTGTCCCGGTAAGACAGGGAGCCGACCATGTTCTGGTAGGCCACGCATTCATGAACAAAATTGATGATATGACCCAGCATCTGTTCTATGCGCTTTCTCAGGCCGTCCAGGAAATCGAGGCAGGATTCAATTTCATTCTGGACCTCTTGCAGAGAAGGCCTGCTGCGGCATTCATAAAAGAGTTCATACAAAGGATAGTAGGGTGATCCGGTCTGCAGGGTCTGCAGCAGCTCCTCCAGATATTGTCTGCTGGTCTTAATGGTGCTTACTGCCAGCTCAAAGGCCTGATCATCGTGGCCGCCTCCCAGCTCCTTGACTGCCAGCTCCTGCTCCAGAATGGATTCTTCAATGCTTTGCAGCTTGTATTCTATGTTGTCTGCCACTGAATTCAGAAAGACATGGCGGATAAAGCCTGTGAGTTCCTGGGGGTTTTCTTCCTGCATATGTAGATTCAGCATGCTGTAGGCATGATTGATAAAGGTGAAAAGCTCCTCGCTTTCCAGATTCACCTCGGACATGATGTCTCCGGCCAGTCCGCGGCCGAGCCTGGTCAGGCAGTATGACTGTACTCCGGATTCAGTGATGGATCTGCGGATCAGGCGGTACTGCAGAAGTCTGTCAATGGACGCAGAGGCTGAGACTGGGTCTTCCAGCTTGAGAATCTTCACTGCCTGCTCTATTTGCCAGACCAGCTCTCTTTCGGTAATATCCCTTTTCTGAGTGGATTTTTCCAGATAATAGAGCCAGCCCACATTAGCAGGATCATGGGGTCCAAGCTTGAGCCCGGCCGGGAATTTGCCAAGCCTTTCCCGAAGCTGAAAAGTAAAGTCGCTTTTGATGTCCTGATTCATAGCCTGGACAGGATCAAAGATAAAAGGCTTAAACAGTAAAAAAAAATAAAAAACTTGTAACAGTTCAGCCATTTGCATGAGGCACGGCTTGCTGCCCGGAGGCGGCGCCTGGAGGGGGACCGGCTCTCCCAGGGCTTGTTTTTCCAGGTCTTTGTCCGCATCAACCGTAACAGTTCAGCCGTTTGCATGAGGCACGGGGACCGGCTCTCCCGTCACCCACTCGGCAATCCAACAGGCATTCAACTTCAAAAATTCAGCTCAAGTGGTGACGGGGTGCCTGTCCCCTGCGCCCTTAAAAAGGGCTAAACTGTTACCATCAACCAAAAAACAAGCCCTGGGGTGCCTGTCCCTTTGCTTTCCGCCCCCTGCTTTCCTGAAAAAGGGTTAAACTGTTACAAAAACTTTAAAAATACATCTCAGTTCCAAAGCCAGGATCACTTATCCGGCCGTCTGGCATCTGGAGTATTAACAAACGCCTGACAGTCAGGTGAACAAAAGGCCTACTTTGCCTGAGGCCTGCTGGATATGGCCTGGCGGGCATCCTGAAGAAGCTCTTCAGATAATGTGTCAGAAAAGCTGAGGTGCATGATTTTCCAGTCCTTGTCTGGTTTGAAAAAGATGAATTCCATGCGCAGAGGGGTTTCTTCAAAAAAAAGCAGGTGGGTAATGACCCTGATCCTGCTGCCATAGTCATAAACATCCAAAGGTTCATGGCCGTGGTAGGCGCCGAATTCCCGGGAAATCTTCTGCATCCTGGTCTTAAGTTCCTGCAGGCTTTCATCTGTGGAATACCACTTTTCATTGCTGGCAAACAGAGCGTCTATGGCCTGGGAAATTTCCTGCTTATCCCATAAAGAAAAGAACCGGTCCAGGTAGTGCTGGTGGTCTTTGCTGAAGGCCGGGGTACTTAAGAAAAGGACGATGGCTGAAACCAGAGTCAGGCTGAGCTTTGCCCGGCAGAGCTGATGCAGGGCAGAGCTGCTTTTAAGATCTGTGCTTGGTTTACCTGCAGACATGGCTACCTCCTGATGGTATGTTTTAGCGTTTTCATGCCTGGCGCATGCCAGGCTTTTTGGAAGTGAGCAACAGTTCAGCCATCTGCATGAGGAAAGGGCAAAGGCTTTCCCATGACTTGTTTTTGCAAGTCTTTGTTTACATCAACCAAAAGCGCTGGGATGCCCTGCTTTCCTTAAAAAGGGCTAAACTGTTACAAATGCCCAAATATCCAGCACAAGTGCCTGGTGGCAATACAGCTGCTCACTGAGCTTTGCTTACTGGTTTAAAACTGTCAAGGAGTAACCGTTCAGGGGGTTTTCAATGCTGAAGTTGGCAGACCGGCATGGGGACTGTCCCCGGGCTTTGTACTGACTGTACATGTGCAATTACATTAACCTGTTAAAAACGCGTAATATTCCCGGCTGAAATCAAATCTTTGGAACAATTACAGGTGCGTGGATGTCTGGCAGGAAACTGCAAAAAGCTCTGGAACTGGTGAAAATCATTCAAGACCGCGGATACTCTGCCCTGGTGGCGGGCGGGGCAGTGCGGGATACCCTGCTCAAGCGCAGGATAATGGACGTGGATCTGGCCACGGACATGCCTTTGTCCTGGCTGGGGCAGGAATTTTACGGCCGAAATATCGGTCGCAGCCGGGATTTCGGGATCATGTCCATTGAGTATCTGGGGCAGAGATACGAAGTCTCAGCCCTGGCCGGTGACTCCCGGGAAATGGAGAACATCAGCGACAGATACAGATGTGATGCCGGCCGCAGGGATTTTACCATTAATTCCATGGCCATGGACTGGACTGGAGATATTCTTGATCCTTTTGGCGGGCAGGCTGATCTTGGAAATAGACTGATCCGGGCCACCCTGGATCCGGACCAGAGATTTACTGAAGACCCGCTGCGCCTGCTTAGAGCAGTCAGACTGGCTGTGGAGCTGGATTTTCGGGTGGAGAAACAGACCGGGCAGAGCATGCTCCGGCTTGGTCCTTTACTGGCGCAAATGCCCGGAGAAAGAATCGGCCATGAAGTGATCAGGATGTTTTCCCAGTCCGGGAGTCAGGGAGCCCGGGCGGTTCGTCTTATGGGCCGGTTTGGCCTTCTGGAGATTGTGCTGCCTGAAATCCAGGCCCTGGAAGGACTGCCGCACGATCCAGAACATCATCCTGAGGGGGGTGTGCTAAAGCATACCCTGGCCGCCCTGGAGGCTGGAAACAGCAGTGATCCGGCAGTTAATCTGGCCATTCTTTTTCACGACGCAGGCAAGGCTGACACCCTGGTCATGCAGGGCAGCAGCCCCAGATATTTCAGGCATGATCAGGCAGGGATCCAACCAGTTGAGCGGGCCTGCCGCCGTCTCAAGCTGCAGGAAGGCATCAGACAGGGTATGGAGTTTGCCGCGGCCAGTCATATGCAGGCCCTGGCCATTAAGGAAATGAGACCTTCCAGGGTCTACAGGTTTTTGTCTCATCCCTGCTGGCAGGTGCTGAAGAAGGTTGTCCTGGCTGATCTGGCGGCCCGGGGCGGACAGGAGGCAGCCCGGTTTGAACAGCATCTGCAGCAGGCTCAGTCCAGGGTCTCAGCCTGGCTGGACAAAAACCAAAAAAAGCAGCCTGTGATTTCAGGCCGCCAGGTTATGGAGTTGACCGGCCTTGGCCAGGGTCCGCTCATTGGCAGGATTATCTCCCGGACAACTGAGTGGGCCATGGATAACAATGTCCAGGACCAAAAGCGCATCAGGGATTATGTTTTAAAGCTGGCTGAAAGCGGCAGCCCAAAAAAATGAGCCGGGAAAGGCTTTTATTAGCTGCCAGCATTTTTTTGTACCACAGCTTGTTTTTTCAAAAAAAAAGGGATTAAGCTTTAAAGCCTAACCCCTTGAAATTTATGGTCGGGATGAGAGGATTTGAACCTCCGACCCCCTGAACCC
>CAZHCY010000053.1:0-11391 GCA_964531185.1 uncultured Desulfovibrionales bacterium
AAATCAATTCTTATGTCATGTTGTGGAACTGTTCAATAAGAACATGGAATATTTCCCAAAAATTTTGAACCGTCTGGTGGAGAGGATATCCCCTGGTTAAACCCCTGACCCGCAGAGAAGGACTTTATGCAGGAAAATGACAGGATACAAGAAAGTGAAAAGGATGATCCCAGGTATTGTATAGGCGCAATTCAGGCCGATCCTGACTATCCTCTGATAAAAATCCTCAAGAAAATTATCCGCTATGCGGTTCTGGTTCTGGCGGGGATAATGCCCATGGTCAGCATCTGGGGGGTGGGATAGGTAATCTGGGTCCTGTTCAACCGCCTCAAGGACCCGCCGGTGATGCTTCTGAGCATCAGCGATATCCTGGCCACTTTCGGAGCTTTTCTGGCGGTACTCATCGCCATTGAGATTTTTGTCAATATTACCCTTTATCTGGACGGCAAAATCATCCATGTCAGGCTGGTGCTGG
Organism: uncultured Desulfovibrionales bacterium; assembly: GCA_964531185.1. Lineage (GTDB taxonomy): Bacteria > Desulfobacterota > Desulfovibrionia > Desulfovibrionales > Desulfonatronovibrionaceae > CAZHCY01. Next base: position 476 of record CAZHCY010000053.1, read on the forward strand.
CCACAGCCCTTATGGCTGTGGCCAGAAAAATAATTGTTTTTGATTATGACCGGCTGGAGCCGGAGTATATCTGGGCCACTGCAGCGGTTCTTTTTGCCCTGTGCATTGGATTCTGGCTGGTGGAAGACTGATATGGCGGAAAACAGACTGAGCATGGAATGTGAAACAACCCTGATCACACCCGGGGGGCGGAAAAAGATTCAGGAAGAGGTTCTGCGGGAAGTGCCCTATTCTGTTTTTCTCAACGACGAATCTGCAGGTTCAGCCATGGTCCTGGCCAATGATCTGCATGAGTTTGCAGCAGGCTTTCTGTTTGGTCAGGGTTATCTAAGCCCGGGCGATGAGGTCCTGGAGGTGAATATCTGCCCAGAGGGAAGGATAGATGTTTATGCTGATGTGCCGGTAAACAGGGATCAGGAAATGATTACCACCTCGGGCTGCGGTGGGACCGGAAAGATTGCCAGACGGCTTCTGGAGGAGGAGTTCGGGGAAATGCCGGATTTTCAGCTGGATTTCAGCCTGGTGGCTGAACTGGTGAAAAAGACCATGGCAGCTTCATCCCTTTCCCAACGGACTCATTGTGTCCACGGATGCGGTTACCTGACCGGAAAGGGTTTTCAGGCCTGTTTTGAGGATGTGGGCCGGCACAACGCTGTGGACAAGGTCATGGGAGGAATTATTCTGGGCCGGTTTTCCGGGGGAGGGGCTGTATATACCACCGGCAGACTGACTTCAGATATGGTCCTGAAATGCGCCAGGATGAAAATCCCGGTGGTCCTGTCCAGGACAGCCCCTTCTTCCCTGGGCCTGGAAATAGCCAGAAAAGCGGGCATTACCCTGGGAGCCTATGTCCGGCCGGGCAGGGTGAATGTGTTTAACGCCCCGGAAAGAATAGCTGATTTCTAAAACCTGCTGAAGATCTGCCTGCCTCTGATGAAATTGGCCATGACTCTGCCTTGAAGGGTCTGGCCGAGACAGGGCGTGTTTTTACCCCTGGAAAGCAAGGTCCGGGGATCTACCCGCCACTTTTGATCCATATCCACCAGAATGAAATCTGCCGGATCCCCCTGCTGAAATCTGTTGGCCTCCAGGTTGAAAATCCTGGCTGGCTCACTGGACATGAGCCGGATGAGATCCTGCATGTCCAAAAGCCTGTCCCGGACAAGCTCCAGGCACAGGGCCAGGGCGGTGTCCAGCCCTGATATTCCGTTGGGGGCCTGGGCAAAGGGCACGTCCTTTTCAAAGTCGGCATGCGGGGCGTGGTCTGTGGCAATGATGCTGATAACCCCGCTTTTAACGGCCTGCCTGAGGGCCAGGACATCTTCTCTGGTGCGCAGGGGGGGATTGACCCGGGCCAGACTGTTGTAGTCCCGGACTGCTTCTTCATCCCAGTGCAGGTAGTGGGGGCAGGTTTCAGCAGTGACTGGAATGGATTTGTTTCTGGCCCATTCAATAAGCTCCACTGATTCCCGGCAGCTGATGTGTGCCAGATGAACCGGGGTGTCCAGATAAGCTGCCAGAAGGATGTCCCTGGATGCCTGAAGGGATTCTGCAGTGGTGGGAATTCCCTTGAGCCCCAGATAAGAGGACAGTTTGCCTTCGTTCATGACTCCGTCAGCAGCCATAAAAGGATCTTCACAATGATCAATGATGATCATGTCCAGATCAGAGGCGTATTCCATGGCCCTGCGGAAAAGTTCATTGTTCATGACCGGCAGTCCGTCATTGGAAAAGGCCTTGCATCCGGCATCCTTGAGCTCTGCCAGGGGGGCCAGTTTTTCTCCGGACAGACCAGTGGTCAGTCCACCCACAGGATGGACATGAGGTCCATGGGGGTGCGACTCCAGATTCTTGCGCAGCATAAAGGAGGTAATGGAAGCATTGTCATTGACCGGGCTGGTATTGGCCATGGCCATGACCCGGCTGTAACCCCCTCCTGCAGCAGCCTGCAGGCCTGAAGCTATATCCTCCTTGTATTCAAAACCTGGTTCCCGGAGATGGACATGGGCGTCCACCAGACCGGGCAGAAGATGGCAGCCCTGACCGTCATAGATCAGATCAGGATCCGTCCCGGGGGGCAGAGCCGGCTCAAGGCTTAAGATACGTTCCTGGTCAAGGACCAGGCAGGCGGGGCTGCCGTTGAACACTATGTTGGAGATAAACCTGGCAGTCATGTTTGTTCCTTACAAAATTTTCTGTTCCTGCTGGGGTCTGGCCAGGTAGAGGTGAAGCAGGGCCATGCGCACAGCCACCCCTGATTCAACCTGATCCAGAATCAGACTCTGACGGGAATCAGCCAGACTGGAGGAGATCTCTATGCCCCGGTTCATGGGTCCGGGATGCATGATTTTCACCTGGGAAGAGCACAGACTGAGATGTTCCGGGGTCAGGCAGAACCTTCTGGAATATTCCCTGAGATCTGGAAGCAGCCCGGCTTTTTGCCGCTCCAGCTGGAGCCGCAGGCTGATGACTGCATCCACTCCCTGACAGGCCTGGTCCAAACGGCTGCAGACCTCTACAGGCCAGCCTTCCAGGCTTTTGGGCAGCAGGGTTCTGGGAGCGCACAACCTGATGCTGCAGCCCAGCCTGGAAAAGAGCCTGACATCTGATCTGGCCACCCTGCTGTGGGCTATGTCTCCCAGGATAAGCAGTTTTTTGCCCTGAAACAGGCCGTTCCAGGTCTGATACAGGGTAAAGCCGTCCAGCAGGGCCTGGGTGGGATGGGCATGCCACCCGTCTCCGGCGTTGATAATGCTGCAGGTCAGGTGACGGGCCAGGAATGCGGCTGCTCCGCTCAGGGAATGACGGATCACAATGGCATCCGGCTTCATGGCCTGCAGGGTGAGCAAGGTATCTTTAAAACTTTCTCCCTTTTTCAGGCTGCTTCCAGTGGCTGTCAGGGAAAAACTGTCAGCAGACAACCGTTTGGCAGCCATATCAAAGGAGAGTTTGGTCCGGGTGGAAGGTTCAGCAAAAAAAAGGATCACGCTTTTGCCCTTGAGTATGGGCACCTTCTTAATGGCCCTGGAATTTATTTCCCTGAACCTGGCAGAATTTTCAAAAATAAAATTTATCTCCTGTTCAGAAAGGGAGTCAATGTCCAGAAGATCCTTGAGGGTCCAGTTCATGGCATTCCTTATGAAAAGGGCTTGAGCGTCACGGAAAGGGGAAGCTGTCCACCACACATTTTTCAACCAACAGATATAATTTTAAGGGAATTATTGCCTGTTCGCAAGGATATTATGAGGATCCATTCTGACTTAATGTGAAAAGTTGTGCCCGGGTAGCGGTTTAGCCTTTTGCATGAGGCGCGGGGCCTGGCTTTCCCAGAGCCTGTTTCCCCCAGGTCTTTTTCTTACGCCAACCAAAGAACAAGCGCTTAGGCACCCTGCTTTCCTTAAAAAGGGCTAAACCGTTACGTGCCGGGACAGGATTCTGAACCCAATCAACCGAGATATGGTCTTGCTTTATTCCTGACCTGATCCTGAAAACAGGAGAAGCTTAACGGTTTTCAGAAGCCAGGCAGCCCCGCAGGTGCCATGTTTTGCAGGCCAGACCTTTTACAGCAGGAAAAATGCCGCTGGCCGCAGAAGATAACCTGCTTTTCAGGAGATTCGGGTAATAAGCACCAGTATAGCCTGTTGTAAGAAAAGCAGGGGGCAGGCACCAAAGCGTTTTTCGGGGGCGATGCAGGCGTCCCATCCGGGCGCACCCGGGGGAGCACTGCGTGTTTTTGACAACCAGGCCGGGGACGGTCTCCAAGCCAGAGCCAGTCCCTGTGCCTCATGCAAACGGCTGAACTGTTGCTGTATTAAGTCACCAGGTCTGGTTTGCCTTGACCTTGGAGCAATAAAGAGTCAGAAACAAGTGTTCAAGATATTGATTCAGTCTGCCTTTTGGGGCTGAAGAACCGGGAAAAAGGGGGTAAGCATGAAAAAGCTGTCAGTAATTCTGGTGTGCTCGGCCATGATATTGTTTTCCAGTCCAGTCCAGGCAGAGGAAACCATAAAAATCGGGGCCATAGCCTCAGTGACGGGTCCGGCTTCTTTTCTGGGGGAACCCGAGAGAAACACCCTGGTCATGCTGGAAGACCAGATCAACGCTCAGGGCGGGATCCTCGGCAAAAAGCTGGAGATCATCATTTATGACGATGAAACCGAAGTGAACAAGGCTGTGCTGGCTGCGGACAGGCTCATCAGGAAAGACAGGGTACAGGCCGGGATCGGAGGAACCACCTCGGGCAATACCCTGGCCATAATGAACAATTTTGCCCGGGCCGGGATTCCACTGGTGTCCATGGCTGCAGCGGAAAAGATTGTTAATCCGGTCAACCCGTGGGTATTTAAAACCCCTCAGTCAGACAGGCACGCAGTGACCAGAATCCTGAACCACGCCAGGAAGCAGGGCTACAAAGAGGTGGCCATCCTTACAGTTTCCGACGGTTTTGGGCAGGCCGGAAGAGAGGTGCTCAAGGAGCTGATCCCGGAAATGGGTATGAATCTGACCGGAGATGAGATATACGGCCCCAAGGATACGGACATGACTTCCCAGCTGACCAGGATCAGAAGTCAAAAGCCTGATGCGGTCATCTGCTGGGGAACCAACCCGGGACCGGCGGTAATCGCCAGGAACAGAGAGCAGCTCAAGCTTGATATCCCGTTATACATGAGCCATGGAGTGGCTTCCAAGAAATTCATTGAGCTGGCCGGAGAAGCAGCTGAAGGAATCCTTCTTCCTCTGGGGCGACTGGCTGTGTATGATCAGGTCTCTGATGACCATCCTCAAAAATCGCTTCTGGAAAAATATGTTCAGGAATATGAACAAAGATTTGATACATCTGTGTCCTCATTTGGAGGCTATGCCTGGGATGCCATGATGCTCATCAAGAAAGCCATGGAAGCAGGAGGGTCTGACAAGCCGGAGGATATCCGGGACAATCTGGAGAAGATTTCCGGGTTTGTGGCCACCGGCGGGGTGTTCAACATGTCTGAGCAGGATCATAACGGTCTTGATGAAAGTGCTTTTGTCATGGCGGTCATTGAAAATCAGGACTGGAAAATCATCAGCGAGTAAAAGTCATATTTTTTCAGAAGCTGAAAATTTAACCTGCAGGACCAGAAGACACAAGACATGGATTTAGGCGGCTTTCTGCAGTATATCGTATCCGGTCTGACTGTAGGCAGTACTTATGGTCTGACCGCCCTGGGGTTTACAATAATCTTTAATTCCACCAGGGTCATCAATTTTGCCCAGGGCGAGTTTGTCATGCTGGGCGGCATGCTGGCCGTATTTTTTGTCCACCAGTACAGCCTGGGTCTTGTCCCGGCTGTATTTCTGTCCGTTCTTAGCACCACTGTGGCCGGAGTGGTCATGGAAAGACTGGTGATCAGGCCGGTGCAGCAGGCCGGGGTGATTAACATAATTATTATCACCATAGGAGTGGGCATCCTTGTCAGGGGGCTGGTCATGCATTTTCTGGGCAAGGACACCTTTGCCCTGGACCCGTTTTCCGGGGCAGGGACCATATATTTTGCCGGGGCGTCCATCATTCCCCAGAGCCTTTGGATCCTGGGCATCACCTTGCTGGTTCTGGCCGGTCTGCGTTATTTTTTCAACAGAACCATTTACGGCAAGGCCATGCTGGCCTGTTCTTTTGAGCAGAAAGCCGCACACCTGGTGGGCATCAGCGTGGAAAGGATGGTCATGCTTTCCTTTGCCATTTCAGCCATGGTGGGAGCCATCGGCGGAGTGATTCTGACCCCTGTGACCATGACTTCCTATGATGCCGGGATAATGCTGGGGCTCAAGGGGTTCTCAGCCTGTATTCTGGGAGGGCTGGGCAATCCCTTTGGCGCGGCAGCCGGGGGATTGATCATTGGGGTGCTGGAATCTCTGGGGGCCGGTTATGTTTCCTCAGCCTTCAAAGATGCCTTTGCCTTTGTAATTCTTCTGGGGATCCTTTTTGTCAGACCCACAGGCTTATTCGGCAGAGCCGATGTTGAGAGGGTGTGAATATGGGGGCGGGCAAAAACCTGATTTCCCTGGCCCTGTACAGTTTTGCAGCCCTGGTTTTTCCCTGGGTGGTGACCAATGATTACTACCTGAGCATACTGATCATGTCCGGGATCACCGCCATAGGGGTGACAGGGCTGAATCTGCTGCTTGGCTTTGCCGGTCAGATTTCCATTGGTCATGCTGCATTTTTTGGAATTTCCGCCTATACTTCAGCCATTTTGACCACCAGTTACAGCTGGCCTGTGGCAGCGGGCATAAGCGCCGGCATCCTTTTGACCTCTCTGGTGGCGGTGCTTGTGGGCATTCCATCCCTGAAGCTCAGGGGTCATTATCTGGCCATGGCCACCCTTGGGTTCGGGATCATAGTCTACATCTTTTTCAATGAAATGATCGCCCTGACCGGAGGGCCGTCAGGCTTTGTGGGCATTCCAAGGTTCAACCTGCTGGGATATGAATTTTATTCGGATCTGGCCTATTATTATCTGGTGGCCGGGACTTTGCTGGTGGTCCTTGCAGTCTCCATCAATCTGATCAATTCCCGCACGGGCAGGGCGCTAAAGGCCATTCATTCCAGCGAGCAGGCAGCCCAGGTCATGGGTATAAACGTGTCCGGGGCCAAACTGTTTGTCTTTGTGCTTTCAGCAATATTTTCCGGTCTGGCCGGCGGCCTGTATGCCCATTATCTCTGCTTTGTGGCCCCTTCATCCTTTGGTTTCCACTTTTCTCTGCAATTGATTGTCATGACTGTGCTGGGAGGTATGTCCAGTGTCTGGGGCGGAGTCATAGGAGCTCTGTTTTTGACCTCCATGCCTGAGTTTCTGCGCATGTACGAGGATCTGGAAATTATCCTTTACGGGCTGATCCTGATCCTGTGCATGATGTTCATGCCCCAGGGGCTTGTGGGCGGAATAAGCACAGCCTGCAGTCAACTGACCAGAATACTGGGAAGGAACAGGTAATTATGGCTGACCGGGACGCGCTGCTCTGCTGCCGGGATATCTATGTCCGCTTTGGCGGAGTGATGGCTTTAAGCGGGGTTGATTTTTCTGCTTTCAGGGGGCGGATAACAGCCCTGATCGGTCCCAACGGGGCAGGCAAGACCACGCTGCTTAATGTGATATCCGGTATGACCCCTCATACTGATGGCAAAGTCCTGTTCAGGGGCAGGGACATGTTAGAAAAACCCCCTCATGTCCGTTCCCGGGAGGGGATGGTGCGCACTTTCCAGAATCTGGAAATATTCAGCGGGATGACGGTGCTGGAAAATGTCATGACCGGGGCCTATGGCCGGTTCAGTTATTCAGTTGCTGACAGCCTGTTCAAGACCCCGAAATACCGCAGCCAGGAAAAAAAATGCCGTCAGGCAGCCCTGGACAGACTCAAGTTTGTAGGGCTGGAAAGTGACAGCCATGTTTCAGCTGCAGAACTTCCCTATGGAAAGCAGAGGCTGCTGGAACTGGCCAGGGCCATCTGTGCGGACCCTGAACTGGTTCTGCTGGATGAACCCGCAGCCGGGCTCAACCCCAGGGAAACCAGACAGCTGGGAAAAATCATTGAGGCCATAAACAGCGACTTCGGCATCAGCGTGGTCCTGGTGGAACATGACATGGATCTGGTCATGAGCATCAGTCATGAGCTGACAGTGCTCAATTTCGGTCAGGTGATTGCCGCAGGTTCACCTGAGCAGGTGCAAAACGACCCCAGAGTAATAGAAGCTTACCTGGGCAGTCAGGATTGATCCGGGTTCTGCCTGGTGAGCCGGACAGGCATCTGTTGCGGTCCTGGTACAGGGCAGGTTTTTCAAGGACGTACCGGTCTGGCTGGACAGGCATTCTGCAGACAGAAGAAAACGCATATACCCCAAACCAGGCCTGTCTGGTTTCTGATCTAAGATAACAGACTTAGAAAATACAAGTGCCGGGAGATCCGGTCCCTGTGCCTCATGCAAATGGCTAAGGCTGTTACAATCTAAATTTTTTTACATGAAGTAATGCTGGTCATAAAAAACATCAATGTATTCTACGGCAATGTCCATGCCGTGAAAAAGGTTTCCCTGCATGTGGATCAGGGGGAAATTGTGGCCCTTATCGGCAGCAACGGGGCGGGTAAGACCACCCTGCTGGCCACCATATCAGGACTTTTGAAGGCCAGAGGCGGGAGTATTTGCTTTGGCCAGCAGGAGATCAACAGGCTTAAGCCGGACCAGATCGTTAAAAGCGGCATATCCCAGGTGCCTGAACGCAGGCTGGTGTTTAAACCTTTGTCAGTGGAGGACAACCTTTTGCTTGGGGCATACCACCGTTTCAGTCTGGCCGGAAGACGGGCCGTTTCCAGGGACCTGGAAGGGGTGTATGAAATGTTTCCGGTTCTGGGCCAGAGACAAAGACAGGCTGCCGGCACCCTTTCCGGGGGCGAACAGCAGATGCTGGCCATTGGCCGGGCCCTGATGGCCAGACCCAGCCTGCTGCTTCTGGATGAACCCAGCATGGGTCTGGCCCCGGCTGTTTCCCAGATGATCTTTAAACACGTGACCAGGCTCAGAAGTGAGCTTAAGGTAACGGTTCTGCTGGTGGAACAGAACGCCCGCAGCGCCCTGAAGATTTCCGACCGGGGTTATGTGCTGGAGACGGGCCGGGTGATTGTCCAGGGCACTTCTGAAGAGCTGGCCAGCAACAATGATGTGCAGCGGGCCTACCTGGGCAGGACAGGTCCTTAGCCAGGACCGGTTCCGGATGTTCAGACCTTGAACCCGGAAAAGACTCCAAAAGCTGGTGCCCGGGGCGCAGGTTCACTGGTTATGCTGATGGGATAAATATTTGTAGCAATGGCCTTGGGGCCGGGATGTGAACATGTATTTTGAGCAGAGATATGAATGCATGCCCAGGGAAGACCTGGAGCAGCTCAAGCTGGAAAGACTGCAGTCCGCCCTGACCAGGATTTCCAAGAATGTTCCCTTTTACAGGCAGAAATTTGCTGAACTGGATTTTGACCCCTATGATTTTGATTCCCTGGACGATCTGCCCCGCCTGCCCCTGACCACCAGGGCGGATCTGGCGGAGCATGCCCCTTACGGGCTTTTTGCCGTTCCCCTGAGGGAGGTGGTCAGGCTGCACGCAGCCTCAGGTTCCCGGGACAGGTCAGTGATTGCCGGCTATACCATTAATGATATCCGGCGCTGGTCAGGGCTCACAGCCAGGGTGCTCATGGCCGGCGGGGTGACCAAAGATGACGTGATCCAGATAGCCTACAATTATGGCCTGTCCACAAGCGGTTTCGGCATGCATTACGGTGCTGAAGCCCTGGGAGCCACAGTTGTTCCGGCTTCCAGCGGCAACACCACCAGGCAGCTGAGCATTATTCAGGATTACAAGGTGACCACCCTGGTCTGTCTGCCCAGCTATGCCCTGTATCTTGCAGACAGGCTGGACCAGCTGGGCGTGAACATCAATGCCCTTTCCCTGCGCACAGGGCTTTTTGGGGAAGAAACCTGGAGCCAGGAAACCAGGGACGAAATCCAGAGCCGGCTCAAGGTTACGGCTGCAGACAACTATGGAGTGAGCGAGATCATGGGCCCGGGGGTGGCAGGAGAATGCCTGGAAAGACAGGGCATGCACGTCAATGAAGACCATTTTCTGCCTGAAGTAATTGATCCCCGGACATTGCAGCCGGTTGAGCCGGGTCAGACCGGGGAGCTGGTCATTACCACCCTGACCAAGGAAGCCCTGCCCCTGATTCGCTTCAGGACCGGAGATCTGACCAGGCTGATTCATGATCCCTGTGCCTGCGGCAGAACGTTTGTCCGCATGCAGAGGCTTGCCGGGCGCTGCGACGATATGCTCATCATCCAGGGGGTCAATGTGTTTCCTGATCAGATCAGTGCAGTGCTGGCTGATATCCGGGGCAAAACTCCGGTTTATCAGCTGGTGCTGGAGCGCCAGGGCAGAATGGACAGGGCCAGTGTTCTGGTGGAAGCTGATGTGCTGGTTCCGGATAAGATCAAGGAGCAGCAGACCCTGATTGAAAACATCAAGCAAAAGCTGGCCATGGAGCTGGGGGTATTCTTCCAGGTCAGGCTGGTGGAAAGAAAAAGCATGGAGTGTGAGGGGGACAAGGTCAGGCCGGTGGTGGACAAAAGAAAGTTTTAGGGCCTGACCGTTGCCAGTTGCAGTTGAGAAGAAATTCAGATGCACAAAATAAAGGTGTTTACCAGGAGCCTGGGATGTCCCAAAAACCTGGTGGATACGGAAAATATTCTCGGTTCTCTGGGCGAGGCTTATGATCCGGCCCTGAGTCCGGAAGAAAGTCATGTGGTGCTCATCAATACATGTGCGTTTATCAGGCCTGCTGTAGAAGAATCCCTGGATGCCATCCTTGGCTGTCACCAGCAGATAAGTCAGGTTGAAAAAAGACCCCTTCTGGCGGTGACCGGGTGCCTGGTTTCCAGGTACGGGCCTTCCCTGGCCAGAGCCCTGCCTGAGGCGGATATTTTATGCCCTGTAGAGAACCAGGCTGATCTGCCTGAAATGCTGGCTTCCAGGCTGGGCTTTGGACAAAGTCCCGGGCCTGGCCCCAGGGTATTAAGCTCTCCAGGCGGATTTGCTTATCTTAAAATCAGTGAGGGGTGCAGCAACAAATGTGCTTTCTGCGCCATTCCGTCCATCAGAGGCAGGCTCAGATCAAGGCCCTGGCCTGAGATCCTGAAGGAAGCATCCAGCCTGGCGCACAGAGGCATCAAAGAACTGATTATAGTGGCCCAGGATACTACTGCCTATGGAAGGGATCTGGGAATGGAAAACGGGCTGCTGGAGCTTCCCAGGCGTCCGTCGGGCCCCAGCTGGGACTGAGCGCGCTCGACCTTGTCCAGGATGTCCGCGTTCATCTCGGTCAGGCTGATCGACTCC
>CAZHCY010000054.1:0-11162 GCA_964531185.1 uncultured Desulfovibrionales bacterium
GCCCGGAGGGATTCGAACCCCCGGCCTGCGGATTCGAAGTCCGACGCTCTATCCGGCTGAGCTACGGGCGCTGTCTTAAAGTATAATGACAAGGTTCAGGGTAAGTACAGGGAGAATCACAGGACAGCAGAAACGGGCCTGTTTCTGCTTTGTCAGTAATTATTCAGCAAAGGACAGACCCCGGGCCGGCGGCAGGCAATCAACATCCAGTGCCCCTGTATGGTTACCTTTTCCGGAAATATCTGTTAGTGGGAGTTTTTCTTCTGGGGTCCGTGCTCGGTGTGGATGGCTTTGAGGATGACTCCCAGGATCAGAAGAGCTGTCAGCAGAATCACGCCTTCAAACATAAATTCCTCCTTGTGCTTCTTGATAATTGCTTTGTGATGAATATAGTTCAGGAAAAGATTTAGTTGACAGTAGTTTTTTTCCGGTTTTAATGCAAGTAAATTGTTACGGTCTGCTGCCGGATCCGGCAAGCACGGGAAATCTGGGGCAGTAACGCCCTTACCTGAAAATTTCTGGAGTGAACCATGATAAAGTGCTGGACACCCTTCTGTCTGCTGATTTCATTGCTGCTGTTTTGTTCAGCTCCGGACAGAGTTTCCGCGGAAATGGTCCTTGACCTTGAACAGTCGGTGAACATGGGTCTTAAACAGAACAAGGGGCTGCAGGCTGTCCGGGAAGCCCTGAAAGGTGCTGAATACGGGGTAAAGTCCGCCCGGGGCGCTTTCGGGCCCAGGCTTTCCTCCTCCTACTCCTATGCCCGGCTTGATGAGAGGCCGTCCATGTTTGATCCCCGCACCGGCAGAAAGATAAAGGACTCCAAGAATGTCTGGGAGCTAAATTTTAATATTGAACAGCCTTTATTTACCGGGTTCAGGATACTGAGCAGTTATGAAAAAGCCAATCTGGCCAGTGAACATGCCAGATCACACCTTATGAAAGCTGAGCAGAAACTGGTCCTGAAGATTCAGCAGTCTTTCATGGATCTTCTGGCAGCCAAGGAATCCATCAGGGTGGCCAAAGACTCCCTGGCCCGGCTGAAGTCCCATTTGAAGGTCAGTCAGTCCTTTCACGAGGTGGGCCTGGCACCCAAGCTGGAAGTCCTGCAGGCCCAGGTGGATGTTGCCCAGGCGGAACAGGATCTGATAACCGCCACCAATAATGTGGAAAATCTCAAGGCAGGACTGGAAATGCTTCTGGATCTTCCCTGGGGTGAACAGGTAAAGTACAAGGGCAAGCTGGAGTATATGCCTTTTAATCTGGATATTGATCAATGCCGGAAAAAAGCCCTGAACAACAGGCCTGATGTTATCATGGCGGATAAAAGTGTTCAGATGGCCTTGAAAGACGAAAAGATCACAGCCAGCGATTTCTATCCCACCATAGCTGCCAGGATTGATTACTATCGCCGCGGGGATGATCCCGGGGTCAGCGGCAGTACCCTGCAGGACAAGGAAGAATGGCAGGCAGGATTGATGATGGAAATGACTTTGTTTGAGTGGGGAAAGACTTATTATGCCCATGAACAGGCCAGGCAGAAAACCAGACAAATGATGTTCGAGTATGCTGATCTGCTTAAGCAGGTGGCTTTTGAAGTCAAGTCAGACTATCTGAGGGTGCAGGAGAGCAGTAAAAGGATCGTGGTGGCCAGACAGGCACTGGCCGAGGCCAGGGAAAGCTACCGCATGGCTGAGGCCAGATATGAAGCTCAGGTGGGGACTAATACTGATGTCCTGGATGCCCAGGCCAAACTCTCCGGAGCTGAAGCCAATCTGATTCAGGCCAGAGCCGATTATCTCAAGGCCCTGGCTTCTCTTTACAACTCCATGGGAGAAAAGAATATCTCCCTGTCTTCATTGTAATGCTTTATCAGTGCAGTTTTTACAGGGAAAGCAGGGCACAGTCCAGAGCTGAGCACAGGAAATATTCTGTTCTCCTTGTAAGCGTCCCACCCGGGCGCACCCTGGGGAGCATTCTGCGTTTTTAACAACCAGGCCGGTGACAGTCTCCAAGCCAGGGACAGTCCCTGTGCCAAGCCATAATTTCTGTAACAGTCATAGCCATTTTTTAGGAAAGCAAGGCACCCCAGCGCCTGTTTTTTTGGGGTTGATGTAAACACAGACTTAAAAAAACAAGCGCTGAAAGAGCCAGTCCCCGTGCCTGATGCAAAGGGCCAAACTGTTACCTGATTTTTACCGGTTATCCACTTCAAGTTAATTAAAAGGACGCAGCTGTTTTTCTCAGGACGTCCCCCTGATTCAAGTTACAGGTCAAAGGAAACATCGGTTCATGATTAAGTACTTACTCAATTTCATGGTTTTATTGCTGGGAGCAGGTCTGCTTTTGACGGGCTGTCAGGATGCCGGCGTATCCAGCCCTGGTGACCGCCCGGTCAAGGTTATGGAGGTTTCTGAACCAGAAGCAGTGCTGACCAGGATTTTACCAGGCCGGGTTGAACCTGTCCGGGAATCAGCGCTTTCTTTCAGGGTTTCGGGGCAGGTGGAGGAAATCAGTGTAAAAAAAGGTGATCATGTGGGCAAAGGTCAGGTTCTGGCCCGCCTTGATCCCAGGGATTATGAAATTGCCCTGAGAAATGTCCGGGGCAGGCTGGAGCAGGCTCAAGCCGAGCTCAAGGCCCTGAAAACCGGAGCCAGGCAGGAGGATGTGGATTCTCTGCAGGCCAGGCTTGAAGCAGCACTCATGACTTTAAAGGAAGCTTCTCTGCAGCATGAACGCTACTTGAGGCTGTATTCCATGGAAGCCGTGGCCCGGGCTGATCTTGATGCGGCCAGGACCGCTCTGGAGCAGGCCCGCAGCAGGGTCAGGTCTCTGGAGATGGAACTGGCCAAGGCCAGGTCCGGGGCAAGACAGGAAGATATTGAGGCCATGCAGGCCCGGATCAGCTCCCTCAGGGCCGGCCTGGACGAGGCCCGGACAGCTTTGCAGTATACAGTGCTTAAAGCTCCGTATAGCGGGTATGTGGCAGATATATTCGTGGACAGCCATGTGAACATTCCGTCTGGACAGAGCATTCTGCTGCTGCAGGATGTTTCGGCTCTGGAGGTCAGTTTTTCAGTTCCAGAACAGATCATGGTGCACAGGGAGAATATCAGAAAGGTTGAGGTCAAGCTGGATAACTATCCTGAATTTTATTTTCCGGCCAGGTTCAAAGAGATGACCACCAAAGCCTCGCCGGCAACCGGAAGTTATGTCATGACCGTGGTCATGGATCAGATTGACCAGGTGCAGATCTATCCTTCCATGGCTGGGCAGGTGAAGCTGGAGATTGTGAACCATGGCAGGGGAGACTGCATCATGATCCCGGATACAGCCCTGGTGGCAGGAAGAAACGGGCAGAGTATGGTCTGGATTTATAACCCGGAAACCAGCCGGGTCAGTTCAAGACAGGTGAGCAGCCGCGGTTTCAGGGGCAGTTCAGTGTGCGTCCGGAAGGGGATTGAGCCCGGGGAGAATATTGTCACCGCCGGAGCTCCCTTTCTGGCAGAAGGCCTTAAAGTCAAGCCAATAAGGCGGAATTGACATCTCCATGAATGCAGCAGAACTGGCCGTTAAAAAAAAGACGTTCTTTCTTTTCCTGGCCCTTATCCTGGGGGTCTCAGGAGTAGTTTCCTATTTCAGAATGGGAAAACTGGAAGATCCTGAATTCACCATCAAGACCGCAGTGGTGATTACACCCTATCCGGGCGCCTCCACCCTGGAGGTGGAAGAGCAGATTTCCAACAAAATTGAAGAAGCGGTGATGAAGATGGACCGGCTCAACTATGTTCAGACCCAGTCAAAACAGGGGATGTCCATAGCGCATGTTTATCTTCAGCCGGGCACTGATCCAGATGAGGTGCCCCAGCATTGGGACCGTCTGCGGCGCAGGATAAGCGATATCCAGGCTGATCTGCCCCAGGAGGCAGGACCTTCAGAGGTTATTGATGATTTCGGCGATGTTTACGGGATCATCGTGGCCCTGACAGGGGAAGATTACAGCTATCCTGAGCTTAAAGAGTATGCGGACCTGATTCAGAAGGAGCTTTTTCATGTGGACCAGGTTTCCCGGGTGGAAATCTGGGGGGAACGGACTGAGTGTATTTATGTGGATATTTCCAGAGCCAGGCTGGCCGGGATGGGCATTTCCCCCGGCAGGATTGCGGAACTGCTGGAGGACCGCTCCGGTGTTGTCCAGCCGGGAGCTTTTGAAACAGAGCAGGAGCGAATAAGGTTTCATTTAACCGGTGGATTCTCTGATGTCAGGGATGTCAGAGAAATGGTGGTGGGAGTCAATCACCAGGATACAGACCGGGAAGAGCTCATTTATCTGCAGGATGTGGCCCGGGTGGAGCAGGGACTTTATGAACCTCCTGTGCACATGATGCGTTTCAACGGCAGACAGGCTCTGGGGATAGCCGTATCCACCGTGTCCGGGGGCAATGTCATTGAAACCGGGCAGGGAGTCAAAGCAAAGCTGTCAGAACTCAGTCCAAGACTTCCAGTGGGTCTGCAGACCCATTTTCTGGCTTATGAGCCTGACATGGTGGAAGATGCCATACATTCTTTCATGATTAATCTGCTTCAGGCTGTGGCCATTGTTTCGGCTTTGCTCCTTGTGTTCATGGGCATCAGAAGCGGGCTGATCATAGGCAGCGGCCTGGTGTTGACCATTCTGGCCACCTTTGTGTTCATGCGGTATCTGGGCATGGAGCTGGACCGGGTCTCTCTGGGGGCACTGATCATAGCCCTGGGTATGCTGGTGGATAATTCCATTGTGGTCACCGAGGGCATAATGGTCAAAATTCAGACCGGAACCAGCAAGATGGCCGCAGCAGCCCGGACAGTAAGGGAAACAGCCTGGCCTTTGCTGGGCGCCACCCTGGTGGCGGTCTTTGCTTTTATGCCGGTGGTCATGGCCGGGGATGATACCGGCGAGTACACCCGGGGGCTGTTCATAGTCATTGCTGTTTCCCTGCTGGTGAGCTGGTTTCTGGCCATGAGTGTAACCCCTTTGTGGTGCCACATGTTCCTGGGTAAAGACTCAGCCAGGCAGAGCAAAGATCCTTATGCAGCCCGGATGTATCAGGTTTACAGGAAATTGCTGGACTGGAGCCTGCGGCACAGGACCCTGGTTCTGGCAGGCATTGCTGCAATTTTTATTGTTTCAGCGGCTGGTTTTGGACTGGTCCAGGAATCCTTTTTTCCGCCTTCCACCAGGCCTCAGCTGAAAATCGACTACTGGCTGCCTGAAGGTTCCAGAATTGAGCAAGTTTCCCGGGATATGCAGCGCATAGAACAGCACCTGCTGGAGCATGAACATGTGGTTTCAGTGGGTTCATTTATCGGGGAAGGCGCTCCAAGATTTTATCTGCCCATGGAGCCCAGGCTGCCCAACAGCAGTTACGGGCAGATGGTGGTTAATCTTGACCGGGCTTCCAGCCTGAATGAAGTGCTGAATTTTGCCAGGGATTTTCTGCGAGCTGATTTTGCCCACGCCCGCCCCAGGGTTAGAAAATTTTCCATGGGTCCGCCGGTGGAGTTTCCTGTGGAGGTGCGCTTCAGCGGACAGGACAGGGAGGTACTGCAAGATCTGGCTGCCAAGGCGGAAAAAATATTCAGGGCGGATCCTGATTCCATTGAGGTCAGAAATGACTGGAGGCAGCAGGTAAAAACATATGAGCTGAATTACGATGAGGCCAGGGGAATCAGGTGGGGAGCGAGCAGGCAGGATGCGGCCCGGGCCCTTAAAACACATTATGACGGCCAGACCATAGGAGTGGTTCGGCAAAAGGACAATCTCCTGCCTGTGATACTCAGGGTTCCGGAAAGTTCCAGAAACCGGCCTGAAGACATCTACTCTGTTGAAGTACAAGGTCCATATGCGAAGCAGGGAGTTCCCCTGGGGCAGATTATCTCCGACGCCGGACAAAAATGGGAAGACTCAGTGATAATCAGGCGGGACAGGATCAGGACCATCACTGTGCAGTCCAGTGTAGCCAGCGGCAGGGTCATGGAGATGCGGGAACGAATCAGGCCGGTTGTAGAGGCCATTAAACTCCCCCCGGGCTACAGAATGGAGTGGGGCGGTGAATATGAACAGTCCAGGGATTCCCAGGCAGAAGTATTTTCCGGAGTCCCCTTGAGTTTTATGCTCATGCTCCTGGTGGTGGTGGGGCTGTTCAAGACTTTGAAACAGCCTTTGATAATTCTGCTGGTGGTGCCTCTGTCCTTGACCGGGGTGTCTGCAGGGCTGCTGCTCACAGGCCAGCCCTTCGGCTTCATGGCCCTGCTGGGAGCTTTGAGTCTGTCCGGCATGCTCATCAAGAACATGGTGGTGCTCATTGATCAGATGGATTTGAACCTGGAAAGGGGCAAGGACAGGTATGAGGCGGTGCTGGATGCTTCGGTGAGCAGGCTCAGGCCGGTGATGATGGCTACTTTGTCCACGGTCATGGGCATGACCCCGCTTATTCTGGACATATTCTGGCTTTCCATGGCCATAGTCATTGTCTGCGGGCTGACTTTCGCCACTGTCCTTACTCTGGTGGTGGCTCCGGTTCTGTATTCGCTTTTTTTCAGAATCAGGCCCGGCAACTAAAAAGCGGTCCCTGTCCATGCCCTGGGTCAGGCTTTTAATTAAGGAGCCCGGCCATCATTTACCAGCCTGGCCCTGCCGGACATAAGGGCCTTGTATGGCGGCCGGCAAAGGAAGCAAGCCCTGGCATGAAACAATGAAAAATCCAGCTGCCTGGAAGGGGCAGATCCTGTTAGATCCTGCTTTTTCTGTGGGTTTTTCTGACCTTCTGTTCAGCCAGGTGGGCCAGGTGCCTGAAGGTCTCATTGACCCGGTCATAGATGGAGCCTGGGGAAAATTTTCCGTCAGCCAGAATTTTTCCGGCCTTGACTCCGGTAAGGATCTCCATGGCCTGTTCAATGCTTTCCACAGGGTAGACATGAAAAGCACCCCTGGATGCGGCATCCACCACCTTCTGGCTGAGCATGAGATGGTTGACATTATCCCTGGGGATGAGCACCCCCTGATTGCCGGTGAGTCCCTTTCTGAGGCAGACTTCAAAATATCCCTCGATTTTTCTGGTGACCTCGCCCACAGACATTATGGCTCCGGACTGGCTGACCGCTCCTGTGAAGGCATAGGAAAGGTTTATGGGCACCCCGGACAGGGCTGACAACAGAGCAGCCAGCTCCGCGCCTGAGGCGGAATCGCCGTCGATCTGGGCGTAGCTCTGTTCAAAGCACAGGCTGCCCGAGAGGACCAGCGGCTTGTCCCGGGCAAACAGGTTCTGAAGATAGCCCTTGATGATCATCATGCCTTTGGTGTGGATGGGCCCGCCCAGCTCAGCCTCGCGCTCAAGGTCCATGATACCTCCGTGCCCTACTCCGGTGGTGCAGGATATCTGGTGAGGCAGAGCCAGGAGAAAATCTCCAAAAGCTGAAACTGACAAGCCGTTGGCCCGGCCCACGGCCAGGCCGCTGGTCTGGACTTTTATGGCCTCTCTTTCATATTCGTAAAGAAATTCATCTTCATACAGATTCATGCGGTATTTTCTGGCCCTGAGGGCCTGCATTACATCCTCCTGGTTTACCTGATTTTTGCTGTTCATGGAGGCAAAAGCATCGGATTCTACTATCAGTTCGGACATTTGAGACATTTTAAGGGAAAGTTTCTGCTGATCTCCAGCCAGCCTGGAAGAGTGATCCACCAGCATGGCCACGGCATCAGGGGTAAAAGGGCGCAGGCCATTGCGGCGGCACATCCTGGCCAGGATCAGGCTGTATTCATGGATGGATCTGCTGTTTCTGGGCATGGTTTCCCGCAGATGGGCCTTGATCTTGAAAATCTTGCCGAATCTTTCATCTGCTTCCAGCAGGATTTCATACAATTCGTCAGAACCTATGATTATGATTTTGATGTCCCGGGGTATGGGCTGGGGGCGGATGGTTCTGGTTCTGATCATGTCGTAATGATCGGAAGGATCGTCAATTTCAGCCCGGCCTGAGCGCAGGCAGCGCAGAAGACCTTCCCAGGACTGGGGCTGGGCCAGGATGTCTTCAGCCCGCAGAACAAGATACCCGCCGTTGGCCTTGTGCAGACTGCCGGCCTTGAGCAGGGTGAAGTCAGTGTAATAGGTACCCATTTCAGATTCCCGCTCAATGCAGCCCAGCAGGTTGAAATAGACCGGGTTGTCCTCAATGAGCACTGGAGAGCCTGAAGTGTCTGCATTGTCCACAAAAAGATTGATTTCATACCTGGAAAAAAAGGCTTCCTGGCTGCCGGGAAACAGCTCAGCCGGACTGTCCTGCTGTTGTTCTCTGGGTTTGAAGTGCTCCAGATTGTTCAGGATATCTTCCTTCATTTCCTGCAGATATTTTTTGACGGCCCGGACATGACCATACTCGATATCCAAAGGCGTGAGACACTGGTGGATTTTTTCAGCAGCCACCTCCCGGTCAAGCAGTTTTTCGCTTTCGCGCAGGTCCTGCTCCTTTTTGGTTATTTGTCTGGAAAGCCCCAGCAGGGCCTCCATGATCCGGGAGCTTTCCTGCTTGAGTTTTTTTTTGAGTTCAGGGTCCAGTTTTTCAAATTCATCCGTGGTGAGGACTTTGCCTTCAATCAGAGGAAACAGGGTCAATGATCCGTTTTCATCCACATTGAGGCTGAAACCGCTGCTGGTGGCCTGGTATTCCATGCGGCTGAGGAGATTTTCCCGGGCATCGTTGTATTCCTTGATGAGGTCTCCGTGTCTGCGCACATAGAAATCCTGTTCAAAGCCCAGGGGAATAAATTCCCGGATTTTTTTGACCACAGCGGCCATATCCTTTTTAAAACCCCGGCCCTGACCAGAGGGGAGTCTTATGGCCAGGGGTTCATCCGGGTTCTGAAAATTATTGACATATAACCAGTCATCAGGCGCCTTGGCCTGGTCCGCCCTGGGGGCCAGACAGTCCCTGACAAAATTGGTCCGGCCCAGACCCTTTTCTCCGGACAGATAGATGTTATAGCCTGGCTTGCTGATGCTTAAGGCCAGCTCAAAGGCTTCAAACGCCCGCTGCTGCCAGTGTCTGGAATCAGGGAAGGTCTTTTTGGCTGTTTGAGTGGAAGTGAACCTGATCTTGGATGGAGCCAGGGTTACTCTGAGTTTAGAAGGGGACAACGGTTTGATTTTCTTCATTATTTCCTCATGGATAGGATCTGATCTGGTCATGTCCTGGTGGTTGCCAAATTTTTAATTTTTACATTCATTGCCAGAAAAATCAAGCTTGTACTTTTTGTCTCGCTTTGATAACAATTTTTCCGGGCAGATTAAGGGTGGTGCTGTCTGGAGGCTGTTTGCATTTTAGGCAAGGGTTAACAGTTCAGCCACTTGCATGAGGCACAAAGACCGGCTTTTCCGGCGCTTGTTTTTCCAAGTCTGTTTTTTTTTACATAAATAAAAAACAGGCGTTCCAGCGCCTGCCCCCTGGTTTCTTAAAAAGGGCTGAACTGTTACCAACAGGGAAAACAGGGCCTTTGATTATTTTACAGGAACAGGGCTGGAAATTTCCAAAAAAAGTAATTTCAAGTCAGGTTATTCATTGACTTGACCAGAGATGCTGTGTTAACTGAAAGAATCTTGTGAATGATTGCACTATGTGGTCAGGATCATGGGTTTTTTATATGCTTTTCAAGTCAAAAAAATATGCGTCGGTCTGGGGAGACCTGGGAAAAGCCAGCCTGCTGGGCATTCATATGGTCTCCTGTACTTTTGTTGGTCTGGCCATTGGTTATTTTCTGGACCTCTGGCTGGGCACGGAACCCTGGTTCCTGCTGATTTTTCTTATTGCCGGCATAGCCGCGGGTTTTAAGAATATGTATCTTGAGGCCAAAAAGATCCAGGCAGAAGATAAAAAAGACCATGACAAACAGATTTAACGCAGCCTTTGAAAGGTTTCTTCACGGCAGAGGACTTGTGCTGCCCCAGGTCAGGCAGATGGTCCGCAATCAGGTCTATCTGAGTCTAGCCGGGGTCTCAGGGTCCCTGATTTTCATGTCCTGGCAGGTCATAGCCGGTTTTGCAGTGGGGGCTGCCCTGGGCACATTTAATTTTTATTTTCTGGCCGGATTGATCCAGGAGCTGGTTTATGTCAAAAAAGGAGCGGTCACTCCGCTTTTGTTCAGCTTTTATCTTCGTCTGGCAGTGACCGGTCTGGTACTGCTTGCAGCCATGGTTATGTTCAGGGTGAATATTTACGCCCTGCTGGCCGGATTGAGTGTAATACTCTTAAATATATTAATCTTTGGTGCCACTCTGGTTGGTCAAAAATTTAAGGAGGCTTAATAAATGGCGGGCGATCTGCATCAATTTCTGATCCTGGACAAGTTGACCGTTTTTCTGGGTCTGGGCGATGGCCATGGACACAGCATTATTCCGGCCCATATACTTCATTCCTGGGCTGTCATCATTATCCTTCTGGTTCTGGCCTGGATGGCCACCAGGAAAATGACTCTAATTCCGCGGGGGGCCCAGAATTTTTTCGAGTTTCTCATCAAGTCCACGGAAGATTTTGTGGTGGCCAACATGGGCGAGGCCGGCCGCAAGGTCTTTCCTGTCCTGTTTACGCTGTTCATTTACATCTGGTTTAATAATGTCATCGGGCTTCTGCCCAGTGCTGACGCTCCCACAGCCAATATCAACACCACAGCCAGCATGGCGGTCTTTGTGTTTCTGTATTACAACTACTGGGGCATCAGGCTGCACGGGGCCAGCTATATCAAGCACTTTACCGGTCCTTACTGGTGGCTGGCTCCCATTATGTTTCCCATTGAAATCGTCAGCCATCTGGCCAGACCGCTGTCTCTGACCCTCAGGCTGTTCGGCAATATCCGGGGTGAGGAAATCGTCATTGCCCTGATGTTCCTTCTGGCTCCGCTTCTGGGTTCACTGCCCATCTTTCTGCTCTTTCTGCTCATGAAAACCATGCAGGCCTTCATCTTCTTCATGCTGTCCATGATGTATCTCAAGGGAGCTTTTGAAGAAGCCCATTAGGCGCTTATTTGCGGGGGAAATGGTCATTTGACCGTATATTATATTAATTTATTAGGAGGTTTTTGTAATGCGTAAGTCTTTTCTCGTACTGGTGAACACTGTTCTGCTTGTGGC
>CAZHCY010000055.1:0-11152 GCA_964531185.1 uncultured Desulfovibrionales bacterium
ATCAGCAGATCAAATTCATTGAATTTACTGAGTATATCTCTGTTTATCTGAAGCACTTCCCGTGCATTTTCCATGTATTTATCAATCATAGAAATAATATGTTCTTTATTCTGGGAAGTGATATTATCTGAATTGCGGACACTGGATTCCAATCCTGTCAGAATATTAAAAGAAGACTGCATATAAGGCCTCTGTTTTGTGGCCTGATATTCTTTTCCTTTGTTTTCAGCTTCAAGAGCGTAAATAATCAGTTCTTTATTGTTCAGCTTTTCGAGGTAGGAATAAAGTGAGTTAAAGCTCTCATTCATCATAAATTGAGCGCCTGTATCCTCACTGCTCATCCTGGATGCCAGCTCCACGGCTTCTTCAAATGCTTGGGAATAATTTTCTGCTGCTGAAAGATAAAAATCAATATTGGCAATATTGTTCTGAGGTTCATTGCTGACCCGGGTGTTTTTCACAAGCTCCCGCAATTGCCTGCTGGAATCTATGACTGAAGATATTTCCTGTTTGATCCTGCCCACATATTTTTCCCTGGCCCTGTCAAATCCCATTCTTGGCCAGCTCAGAAAGAAATCCCTTTCCATCTGCCTGGTTTTCTGAAGTCCGGCTTCCATTTCCATGGCTTTTCTGCGGATTTCAGTGCTGGCAATGATGACCTTTTCCATTCGGGATTTGATAATGGCTGTGGAAATGAACCCAGTGGCTGCCACCAGCATGATCATTGCCAGCATGCAGCCCATGGACAGGGTCAGTTTGGTGCTCAGGGCCATTTTTTTCCAGATCTGTTTAAAAGAAGAGACAGGTTTCATGCTTATTAAGGGGCGGTATAAGTGGCTATTATGTTTTTGTGGGTTTTTTCATATTCAGCGCCTGGCTCGTCCAGACGGACCAGTTTGTATCTGCTGACTCCGCAGTCTCCAAAGTCGTTGCAGCTGATGGTTCCGGTTATGCCATGCATGTTTCTGGTGGCAGCAATTTCATCCCTGAGTTTTTGCCTGCCTATGACCAGGGAGCCGTTTGCTCTTTTGTGCGCGGACCTTTCCAGGGCCCTCAGCAGGAGTACGGCAGCGTCATAGTTATGTGTAATATAGCTTCCCTGAGGGAATTCTTTGCTTATGTCAGCATATCTTTGTTGAAGATCCAGATATTCCTGGTTTTCAGGTATATGCGGACCTGTCAGGTAGAGTCCTTTAGCTTCCGGGCCTACACTCTGGACAAAAACCGCGTTAAGCAGACCATCTGCACCGAGAAAAATCATGTCCTGCATGCCCGGCACCTGATCCTTCTGCTCAAGGATATGCCTGCCTTCCTCCGGAAAAAGAGGCATGAACAGGATATCCGCCTGTGACCAGGACACAGCTTCCAGAATGGGCTTCATGTTTTTGTCTCCGCGGTTTACCTGGTCTTCAAAGACCACTTCTCCCCCCAGAGATGCAAACTCACGGGAGAAGGCAGATACAAGACCTGTGGTATAGGGATCCCCGTCACTGACAACTGCAGCCCTGCTCAAATTCAGATGTTTGGATACAAAATGGGCCGCAGCCACGGCCTGATCCTGATCATTGGGAACAGTTCTGAAAAAACCCGGCTGCCAGTATTGTCCCTTTTCTCCGCCTGACTGAGTCAAAGACGGTGCGGTTGAGGCCCCTGAAACGAGAACCATGCCGGCCTGGGATAAAATTTCAGCAGCCGGCACCGAAGAAATGGAACAGGAGGTACCGTGAACTGCTGCTATATCAGGATCTGCAACTGTTTTTTTGGCTGCTATGAATCCGCCTTCCCTGGAACATCCAGAATCTTCAAAAGTCACAGTTACCGGATGACCGTGGATTTGCTCATATCCATCAGCCACAGCCAGTTCCAGGGCCCTGGCATATTCCTGCCCCAGAGTGGCCAGAGGTCCGGACAGGGCCTGCATGCTGACCAGCTTGACCGGGTCGTTCTTTTCAATGATCAGGCATCCCAGCTGGTCCTGACATACATAAGGAGCAGAGTTCTCAGAAGAGCATGATGAAAGGACAAGACAGCACACGCATAAAAAACCAATGAGCACAGGCATAAATATCTCCCCTTGCAAACAGGGTATAAAGAAAAAACAAGGAAAAAAACCTGAACAGGACAAAAGCAGTTGTCCAGAAGGGTTTGCTCATATTTATAGCCATCATTGATGATTTTGTGAGCCATGTCAAATTGTTTGGGGATTCCTTCTTGATGCAGGGCCAGGCATTTAAATGCCTGGCCGGATTCTGATCAAGTGTAACAGTTTAGCCCTTTTTAAGGGCGCAGGGCACCCCAGCGCTTGTTTTTTGGTAGATATAAGAACAAGGCTTGGAAAAACAAGCGCTGAAAGAGCCGGTCCCTGTGCCTTATGCAAACGGCTGAACTGTTACCAGAGAATAAAACTCACCAGGGCAGGGTGTAGCGCAACAGGGACACGCACAGCATGCCTGTTGCCAGGGAGGCTATGAGATTTCTGGTAAATACAGCGGTAAACACGGCTGCCAGGGCGGCTGCAAGTTCGGCCGGACCCTGGTCAAAAACCGCTGGAACCACTATGGCTATCAGGATTGAGGAAGGAACATGGTCCAGAAAGGATCTGAACCAGGGTGAGGGATTGAACCTGCTGATGAAAAAAAGTCCGCCGGCCCGGGTAAAATAGGTGGCCAGGGCCATGAGAGCTATGGTCAGGTAGGCCAGGGCAAAACTACTTTCCGGCATCTTTCCAAGCTCCTGCCAGTCCGCCTGCCAGTCCTCCCAGAACAATATACCATTTTCCAGGCAGAAGCAGGAATGTTATCCAGGCGGTAATGCCTGCTGTAAGCCAGGCTGGGATCTGTGCCGGACCTTTCCAGAAAAATGTAAGCAGGGCGATGAATACCGCGGTAAAGGCAAAATCCAGCCCCAGAACCGATGGATCAGCTATATATCTTTCAACCCAGCAGGACATTAAAAAGCCCAGAAAAGTGGAAAAATTCCAGAAAAAATATATGCACAGGCCTGCTCCCAGCAGAAAAGCTGCATCTTTTTTACCTGTCCCCATTTCTCTGACTGAAATGGCCCAGGATTCGTCAGTCATGAAAAAAAGGCTGGTATATGATTTTGCCGGTCCAATTCTGATCATCCAGTCCCGCAGGGAAGCTCCCATGAGGATATGTCTCAGGTTGACCACAAAAGTGGTGAGCACCAGGGTCAAAACAGGAAGCTCACTGGACCATAAATCAAGAGCCATGAGCTGGGATGCCCCGGCAAACACCATAAGGCTCATTAACTGGGCCTGGAAAAGGGTCATCCCGACCTGGACAGCAAGCATGCCGAAAACCAGTCCGTAGGCAAAAACCCCGATTCCCAGGGGAATGCATTTGACAAAGCCCTGGCTGATGCCTTTTGAAGTAAAGACTACGGAAGAACTGCGCATGGAGCCTGATGCAATGTTCACGATTTTTTCCTGGTCTGATGGTCAAAGATGTTTCTGCGGATATTATACACTGCCCTGCCTTCAGCAATGGTCTTGTCCGGAGCGTCAGGGGTGAACACAATAACATGTGCATTGCCCACCCGATTGCCCATGAGCCTTACCCGCCCCTCGGCCGTCAGATCCTTTTGCGGGGCCGGGCGCAGATAATCCACGCGCATGTCTATGGTGGCTATGGCATCATTTACCTGACAGCATGTCCAGATGGATACTCCGCCGCAGGTATCAATAAGGGTGGACAGGATGCCTCCATGCAGGGCAGGCCTTCTGGCATCTCCAGTAAATTCCGGCCTGTAGGGCAGGAAAAGCCTGGCAAACCCGTGCTCAGCTTTCTCCAGTTTGATCCCCAGGAACTTATTAAAGGGGATTTCATTTTCCAGAAAGAAAGTTAAAGTTTCTCTTGAAGTTTTGTCTGGTTCCATTGTTCTGTACCGGTTTTGGGCAGATTTTTTCTGGAGCGGATTGCTCTGTTGGTTAGATAAACACCAGTGCTGACCATGGCTGCGCCAGCAATGAGAGACGGGTCCACAGGTTCGCCAAGCACCAGAAATCCTCCTGCTATGGCAAAAAGAGGGACAAAATTGATGAATACAGAAGCCCTGGACGGTCCAATGCTTTTTACTCCCTGATAATACCAGGTAAAACCCAGCACAGTGCCGAAGTAGCCCAGATATATCAGACAGCCCCAGACTGTCAGGGGCAGGCTGGTGATATTTGTAAAAAGATCCTGGCTTGCTGCCGGAAAAAAAAGAGCCAGGGTGCCGGCTACACAGGAGTAAGCCACGGCAGCATGCGGTGAAAGTGAGGTCATGGAATATTTTCCCAGGATGGAATAGACGGCCCAGCTTGCAACGCATCCGGCTATGGCCAGATCTCCGGGGCTTATGACCTGACTGAGCAGATGAAAGGGCTGTCCTCTGGTTATGGCCAGAACAGCTCCGGATACTGAAAGCAGGATTCCGCTGATTTTGTAGACACTTAGCTTTTCTTTGAAAAGCAAGGCAGCCAGAAGGGCTATAAAAATGGGATTGGTGGCCACAATGACCGCAGCCCGGCCGGCCTGGACAGTTTGAAGGCCGGTAAAGAAAAAAACATTGTAGGCAAAGACTCCGGTCATACCCAGCAGAATTACCTGGATCACCTGAAATCTGTTCACCCTGGGCAGGCTGCCCTCAAATTTTCTGACCAGGTAGAGCAGACATGCGGAGGCTATGCAAAAACGCAGAAAAGCAGCTGAATAAGGAGACAGATGCTGGGACACAATTCTTCCTGCCGCGAATGTGCCGCCCCAGAACATGGCTGTCAGCAGAAGTTTGAAATAAATTAGCATTGCTGATTTATGGTTTGCAGAGGTTGAGTATTCAACGAACTTGGCGCAAAAGTTACAGTTCAGCCATTTGCATGTGGCACAGGGACTGGCTCTTCCAGGGCTTGTTTTTCCAAGTCTGTGTTTGCATCAACCAGAAAACAAGCGCTGGGGTGCCCTGCTTTCCATAAAAAGGGCTAAACTGTTACTTTTCTGGCTGGCAGCCTAAACTGAATCGGTTATTGTCCGATAAAATGGTTACCTAACCTCAAACAGGGCAGGTTAACCATGCTGGTACAGAATTTTTTTCAGATTACCGCCAAAAATCCTGAGGATATTAAGTCAGAAATCGCTCCCAGGACCAAAACCCTGCGAATCGATCCTGATACAGGAAAAAACGAATCAGAAACAGGTCAGCAGGATTTGAGCAGCCGCAAAAAGAAAGATGACGAAAAAATATTTCCCCCATCTGACAAGGTGGACACCAATTCCGGAAAGACCGCCGCTTATCACGTCTATAACCGGGATGGCAAGGTGGTTCATCTGAAAATTTCAGGATAAACTCCTGAACCACATTTTCAGGGGGTGAAGCTGCGGGCTTAAAACTGCCCTTTAAGCCATTCCTTTATGTCCTGGGGCAGTTCATGAACTCCTCTGGCCCGGCAGCAGTCCCAGAATTCTTTGGGCAGTTCCATTTCATGCAGGGTTTCAGATCCATCCTTGGTCATTTTCTGAAGCCTTACAATATAGGGTTCGCTCCAGGAGTCCACAGAAAAGTAGTAGGTTTCATCGTCTGAATTGACGTGTTTGCCTGAATACCCGGTATTTCCCCATTCCAGGTGCAGAGCCACCGCATCAGCGGGTCCAATGTCCCAGTTGATGGGCAGGTCTTTGAATCTGCTCAGCTCTCCCATGATTCCTCCGTTTATGACCATTTATGACCATTGATTTATGATAACAGTCTTAGCCAGTTGAACGTGGCAGGGGGGACCGACTCTTTCAGGGCTTGTTTTTTTTAGTCTTTGTTTACATCAACCAAAAAACAAGCCCAGGGGGTGCCCTGCGCCCTTAAAAAGGGCTAAACTGTTACGATTTTTGTGCCCTGCCTTTTGCCTGATATTCCTTTTTTTTAATGGTTTCAATCATATCCTTCAGGCTGATAAATTGTAACAGTTTAGCCCTTTTTAAGGGCGCAGGGGACAGGCACCCCGTCACCCACTTGAGCTGAATTTTTGAAGTTGAATGCCTGTTGGATTGCCAAGCGGGTGACGGAAGAGCCAGTCCCCGTGCCTCATGCAAGCGGCTAAACTGTTACGATAAATTATTCCTTGCCCATGGAAATAAAAGGTCTGTTCAGCAAAAACAAAGGTTTCAAGGCAACCGGAAAGACTTGACAGGAGGGGATAATTTTATGCACGTAGCCGGATTCCCAGGACCTGGATACATTTGCATAAAGCTCGCGGTCTGGATATCATTATTTCTGCTGTTCTGCCTCAGGTCCGGCATCTTGTTTTGCTGAACAGCAGCTGGCTGCTGGCCCTGAATAAAACCCAGAGGATTTCCTGCCTTGTTTTTAACTCAAGAACTGAAAAATCAGCTGGCCGGACTTAACCGTCTGGGCGGGCATATCTATATCCATAAATCAGGACCAGCCAGTCAGATATATCTGGCCCGTTATCTGCAAAGCAAAAAACAGAATGTTGTGGTCCTGGTTCCGTCAGGCACAGACATCAGGATCTACAGTTCACTGGCGCAGGCCATGGCTGGTGACCTGTTCAGGCCAGAAAAATTCTGGGAAGCATCCTGGCAGGTTATTCCGGAAATCCCTGACCTAAAAATACAGAAATGGGACCGGATCTGGTCAGGCCTGTTTTCGTTGATCAACAACAACCCCTCAGTTTCCATAGTCCCGGCCGGTCTTCTTCTGCATTTTCTTCCCCCCAGAAAGATCATAGAGGATCATTTCCTTCTTGTCCTGGAAAATGAGGATGTTTCACCGGATCATATTCTGGCCAGAGCCGCTGCCTGGGGCTATAAGCGGCAGGATATGGTTTCTCAGCCGGGTGAAATCTCCAGACGGGGCGATATTCTGGATATTTATCCTTCTGGATATGCTTCTCCGGTGCGCATGGAATTTTTCGGTGACAGCGTGGAAAGCCTGAGAACTTTTGAGCCCTTATCCCAGCGTTCCCTGTCCAGGCTGGAAGAATGCCTGATCCTCCCGGTATGTCCCTGTATTGCTGAAGAAGAGCTCCTGTCCCGGGCCAGGAGCAGGCTGGGTCACTTAAAAACCACTGGTGAATTAAATCCGGCTGTGTTCAGGGATTTTGAAGAAGAGCTGTCACTGTCAAGGGGCGGATATCCCCCTGGTATTTATTATTCCCGGCCTGGAACCTTTTCAGATTTTGTTCATCAGGATACCTGTTTCATTCTGGCTGACACCAATGAGATCAATACCGGACTTGAAGAAGAGGAATGGAAGCTTCGCAGACAGTCGGAAGCCATGTCTGTGCCTGAAGAACATGTTTTCCAGCCTTTTCGCAGGGCCAGGAAGATCTGGCAGAACCAAAAATGCATTATATTTGAAAAACTGGTCATGGGCAGCAAAAGCAAGGGCATTGATCTGCCGGAAAAGGAGCTTTTGACCTTTAAGGATCTGTTCTGGAAGCCAGAACAGGCCAGACGGCCCTGGGCAGCCCTGGTTGAAGGTTTAAAGGACTGGCGGCGAACTGCCCACCAGGTGATTCTGGCTTTTAATACCGAGCAGTCCAGGAAAAAATTTCTAAAGTTTATTGAACAGGAACAAATCAGAATCAGGCAGGCTTACCATCCAGGACAGCGGGGTATTTATGCCCTGGTGGCTTCCCTGGGCAAAGGCATGGATCTTAGATGGAACCATTTGCTTGTTCTGGGCGAAGACGTGCTTCAGCCCGCCAAAAGCCGGGGCACGGGCAGAGCCGGATCAAAATTTGCCGGGATTGCCGGCATTGACGAGATAATGCCTGACGACCTGGTGGTTCACAAAGACTATGGTCTGGGAAGGTTTGGGGGTTTGCAGAGGGTCAGGGCCGGCAGATCAGTCAATGATTATCTGCTCATCTATTATGCCAATGATGATAAGCTTTATATTCCTGCTGACCGGTTTTCCCTGGTTCAGAGATACAAAGGCCCGGAAGGCTTCAGCCCAGCCCTGGACCGGCTGGGCGGCACAGGCTGGACCCGGACCAAAAGCAGGGTCAGAAAGGCCATAGAAAAAATAGCCCGGGATCTGGTTGATATGTATGCCTACCGCAAAGTGGCCAAAGGCTTTTCATATGGCCCGGAAGGAGAGCTTTTTCGTGAATTTGAAGCCACCTTTGGTTTTGAGGAAACTCCGGACCAGGCCAGGGCCATAAAAGAGGTTATGGAGGATATGGAGGGTACCGAACCCATGGACCGTCTGGTCTGCGGAGACGTGGGCTTTGGCAAGACTGAAGTGGCCATGCGGGCGGCTTTTCGGGCGGTACAGGACGGCAAGCAGGTGGCTGTGCTCTGTCCCACAACAGTTCTGGCTGAACAGCATTATCAGAATTTCAGGCAGAGAATGGAAGATCTCTCAGTAAATGTACACATGCTCAGCAGATTTGTTCCTGCGTCAAGGCAGAAACTTATTGTTGAGGCAGCCAAAAGAGGAGAGGTGGATATTATCATTGGCACCCACCGAATTCTGTCCAAAGACGTTATTCTGCCCAATCTTTCCCTGCTTATTCTGGACGAGGAACAAAGGTTTGGAGTCAGACACAAGGAGCAGCTCAAGAAGCTGCGGCAGAATATGGATGTCCTTGCCCTGACTGCCACTCCCATTCCCAGAACACTTCAGCTGTCCATTTCAGGCATAAGGTCCCTGAGTGTAATTGAGACTCCTCCCCAGGACAGAAAACCAGTGGAGAGTTCCCTTATTGAAAGGGATGACCAGTTTTTGTCCAGGGTTATCCAGCGCGAGCTCGACAGACAGGGACAGGTTTTCTGGGTTTATAACCGGGTCAAAAATATCCAGGATGTTCTGGAGTATGTGAGCGGACTTGCCCCTCATGCCAGAATCGGCATGGCTCACGGACAGATGTCAGAAAGAAGGCTTGAGCAAACCATGCATGCCTTCTGGCATCATGAACTGGATATTCTGGTCTGCACGGCCATTATTGAGTCCGGCCTGGATTTTCCCAGGGCCAATACCCTTGTGGTTGATCAGGCTCAGATGTTCGGACTGGGCCAGCTTTATCAGCTAAGGGGACGGGTGGGGCGCTCTGAAAGACAGGCCTATGCGTATTTTGTGGTTCCTTCTTATGACAGCCTGGGGAAGCAGGCTAAAAAAAGAATGCAGGTCATTCTGGACATGGATTACCTGGGGGCTGGATTCCAGGTGGCCATGGAAGATCTCAGGCTTCGGGGGGCAGGCAATCTTCTGGGGGAGGTGCAGTCCGGACAGATTGGCAAAGTAGGCCTGGACCTGTTCCTGGATATGCTTCAGGAGGAAGTTGCCCGGCAAAAGGGTGAATCTGTAAAAGTTCAGGAAGACCCCGAACTGTCCATCGGCTTTCCAGCCTTTATTCCAGAGGATTATATTGCTGATCCGGCCCTCAGACTCAGATACTACAGGATACTCTCAGCGTGTGCAGACATGGAGGAACTGGAAAATACTGAACAGGAAATTAAGGATCGATTCGGACATCTGCCTCTGGAACTTGACTGTTTTGTTAATGTATTGAAGATCAAACAGACTATAAGGACATTGGGAGCAGTCAGGGCGGATTTCCAGGAGAACAGATGCGTGCTGGAATGGCCTGAAGATACGGCCGTTCTCAATCCTGCCGGGCTGGTGGCCTGGGTGGAAAAGAATCAAAAGCAGAGCAGGCTGCTGCCTCCATCCAAATTGGAGTTGCGTTTATCCAATAATGAATCTATTGAAAAATTTCTGGTGCAGGTCAGGGCAATGGTCAGGGATCTGGCCGGGGTCATGACCTGAATTTTCCGCCTGCATCCTTCATTTCCTGCAAATGTATAAAAAAAAAATTGCATGTGTTGAGCCCTTTAAAAAAAGCAGTGAAAAGGCTTGCCTGGCCCTGCCTGAGAATAATTTCAGGTCTGCGGACTTTGAGTTGCCCGGACAGAGGTGCGTCGTGAGAGCAGGGCTTTATGCTGCATTCAAGGCTGCGGGCAGATACAGACAAAATTATCAGCTTTTGAAACCCGTTAAACCAGCCCCTCGGACTCCTGCCTGCAGCCTGATCTGTCTGGCACTTATGGCATCCATGCTGTTTTGGCTGCCTGGATGCGACAGACCTCCCAAGGGGCCTGCAGTGGTGGCCACCGTTAATGACCACCCCATTTACCTGGATGATATTGAGGCGGCTTATGATATGTATGTCTTTAATCCGGTAGATCCTTTGCCTCCCTCGGTTAGGGAAATGAAGAAAGCTTACGGCCGGGTTCTGATCAGCATTCTCATCAATCGGCTGATTGAACAGGATCTGGCCGGAAGAGACCTTTCAGTCTCCATGGATGATGTGCTCAAAGTTGAACAAAAGATCAGGGCAGACTATCCTGAAGGTGAATTTGAAAAAATGCTCATTGAAGAATATATTGATCTGCAATACTGGAGAAAACAAGTTGCCCGGCAGCTGGCCTGGGAAGTTTTTCTGGACTCGGTGCTTATGCCAAAGATCAATATTGAGGGTGAAGATATTCAAAAATATTACCAGGACAATATTCAGGATTTTTTTATTCCGGAACGGGTGGCTTTCTGGTATCTGACTTCCAAAGATCAAAAACAGCTTGAGCAGGCAATGGATCTGCTTAAGGATTTTGACAGTTCAAAATCTCTAATGCAGAAGGTGGACAGGGTGCACATCGGAGAATATGAAATGAGGCTGGACCAGCTCCCTGAAAATCTGGAAGACCATCTCACAGCACTTATGCCCGGAGAGCATTCGGACATCCTGACCGGGGAAAATGCTGAATTTTACTGCCTGTATCTGGTAGGTCACAAAGAATCCAGGCTGTTGAAACCCCATCAGGTCTATGAGATGATTGAGGATAAAATTCTTGAGCAAAAAATCCAAGCAGTCTTTGACAACTGGCTTGCCAAGGCTGTGGATAACTCAACCATTGAAATCAACCAGGCCCTGCTTGACCAGATCAGATGACAGAGAGACTTTGTGGAATCTTAAAGCTGGGCTCTTTTTTTTTGAAACGGATAAGAACCTGACAGTCAAAAATTCTCTGTCAACGTCTTGTATTTACTAACAATTTCCAGAATCCTGAATGTCCGCATCATTAACAGCTTCAACAGCCTGATTTCTTTATCTTTACTTTTAACTTTTAACCTTTAACTT
>CAZHCY010000056.1:0-10993 GCA_964531185.1 uncultured Desulfovibrionales bacterium
GTAACCCCAACCACCCGTTAAAGAAACGAAAAACAGGGGGTTGATCATTCACAACAGACCCTTTAAAAAAACGCTGAGTGTTTTCCTCCTGGTCCTGGCCGTGTTTATTACCGGCTGTGTGGCCAAGGAAAGCCCGAAAACCGCCTATGGCCCGGACAATATCCGCACTGTGGATGTTCAATTTAATCCGGACAAGGTGCCTGACCCTTTTCACACCATAGTTGATCTGGAGTTTGTCAAACCTTTTGTATGCGACAATCTTCTTTTGAGGGAACCCCGGACTGATTTCATGCTCATAGATTCCCGGCCCAAGCGCCCCAGGTACGACCGGGGGCATATACCTACAGCAGTCAGCATACCTGACAGCAAGTTCGAGGAAATGACCCACCTGCTGCCGGAAGACAAATCCACCCTGCTCATCTTTCACTGTCAGAGCCTTGGCTGACCTCTCAGCCATAAATCCGCCTGGAAGGCGGAAGAGCTGGGATACACCAATGTGGTTGTCTATGCCCAGGGCAATAAAGACTGGGATAACAGATACATTTCCTGGACCATAGATGATATCACTGATTCAGAAAGCAGAACAGAGCCTCAGGAAGAAGCAGGTTCTGAACCTGCTCCTGCAGCGGATATCAAGCAGGGAGAATATGAGGGTTCCATTGACAAAGAATTTTTTGCAGAGCTTGCCAAGGAAAATCCGGGCAGCATTCAGCTCATTGATGTCCGGGATCCTGGTGAATTTGAAACCGGCCATATTTCATCTGCCGTTAACATGACCATTGATCAGCTTGAAGATCAAATAAGCAGCTTCAATGATGATAAACCCATTGTTTTTATCTGCTCCACCGGGGCCAGAAGCGGGGAGGCTTACTTCTTATTCTTGGACGAGCGTCCTGACCTGAAGAATGTTTATTACCTGGATGCAACAGTGGACTATGCTTCAGACGGCAGCTTTACTATCAAATAATTGGAACATCTTGGATAAAACATCCTGTCTCAGTTTAGCTCTTTTTAAGAAAAGCAGGGGACAGGCACCCCAGCGCCTGTTTTTTGGTTGATGCAAGAAACAGACTTAGAAAAATCAGGCGCTGGGAGAGCCAGTCCCCTTGCGGGCTGCATGCCTCCGGGCAGGCAGCCGTGCCTCATGCAAATGGCTGAACTGTAACAACATCCTTTAGTTCTTCTTGGTTTTTCTGATCTGATATGTTCATATCCGCCGGAGTCCAGGACAGCAGAGCATTTTTGAACAAGAAGGCTGCGTCCTGCTCCGGCATGCCTCAGGAGAAGATATGCCCTTTTTAAGCACCAAAACAGGCGTTTTTCTGCTGGCATTGTGCCTGGCATCAATTTTACCCGCCCATGCCCATGAAAGACAGCTGGGATGGTGGGACTATGTTCAGCACAAGGCGGATGAAGACGGATACAAATTACTCACAACTCAGGAACTGCTGGATCTTTTTGCAAACCAACCTGAACTTCGGATTATAGACTGCCGGTATGACTATGAATATGATGAAAGCAGGGTTGCAGGCTCAAAGAATGTCCCTTTGAACATATCAGATACCACAAACCTGTCGCCGGATTCCAGGCAAAGGCTTATTCAGGCGCTGGGCAGGGACAAGGATATGGAGGCTGTCTTCTACTGCCGGGATTTCAGGTGAGTACTCAGCGCCATTGGTGCCAAATGGGCCGTGCGCCTTGGATATTCACGGGTTTACCGCTATCCTGCCGGGATCAGTGTCTTGAAAGACAGGCACCCTGAGTATATTAAAACTCCATGACCAGTCATCCGGACAAGGCATTGCACCTGCCTCCTTCTGACCCAGAACAGCTGGATTTGATCCTTGAAGCCCTGAGGCTGTATATCCACATCTTCTGGCCCTCAGGTGAATCCCGGGACTGGAACATTCTTGTCCAGGACCTTCTTGTTCTGAGCCGGTCCCTGGAAACAATCCTGCCCAAACCTTCCCAGGCCCTGAAACAGTCTGCTAATCAGCTCAGGAAGGAGCCTGATCCTGCTCAATTGTCCTGCAAAATGGAGAGCTGCTTTGTAAAATTGTTTATCAGCCACAGCAGGGGCATTGCTGCGCCTCTTTATCACTCCTGCTACCAAGAACCCCGGGGGCTGCTCATGAGGGAACCGGCCCGGGAGATGGGTAAGCTGCTGGATATGGCCGGCCTTGAACCTGCTTCCTGTTCCAGGGAGCCTGCTGACCATCTCTGCATTGAACTGGAGTACCTGTTTTTTCTGCTGAGCAGCCTGCATGAATCCGACGACCCGGATCTTCACCAATTCGCCTGCGAATTCGCCGGGGATTTCATGCTGCCCTGGATCAAACGCTGGACCCGGGCAATCCCCACAGATGGGGAAGGCATCATATTTTATCAGCTGGCAGTTTTGCTTGTGGAAATTCTACAGCTTACAAGACGCGTTATTCAAGAAAAAGTACAAATCTCATAAAAATCATGATCCCAAAAGCTCATAATCCCGGTCTGAGCCCTGGTGGTGGAAGTCCTGACCAGGGACTTTCTGCTGAAAACCCGCTCAACTGTTCTGCCCCCATTTTATCCTGCTCAAACCCTGGTCTCTGTACCCTGCATATTAAAGGCTGATTAAACACCTGTTAATCTTTTCAGGTCCAAAGCAGACTGAAAAAATTTCCGGTCTTTTATCCTGCAGCCATATGCCTGGCTTGTGCATCATGGCACATTGTTTGCCTAAGTTGAGTTCCATGATTATTGTTTAAGCTCACAGCTTCCAGCCGGACCTTCCGGTTTTTTTGTGCTGATTTACAAATCAGAACTTTAATTTCAATGACCAGACAAAACATGGAGGAAATACCATGTCCAGAAAAACAAAGACTGGCAAGAGACTGTCCAGAAGAAACTTTTTTGGCGTAGCCGGCCT
The DNA here is from genome assembly GCA_964531185.1 of uncultured Desulfovibrionales bacterium. GTDB lineage: Bacteria > Desulfobacterota > Desulfovibrionia > Desulfovibrionales > Desulfonatronovibrionaceae > CAZHCY01. The sequence goes on from CAZHCY010000056.1 coordinate 2,909, forward strand.
CGGTATGGCCGCAATAATGCTTCCGGGAACGGTTCAGGCCGCCCGCAGGGGAGAAGAGCTGGCCACCATGCTGGATATTGAAACCTGCATTAATTGCGGCCAGTGCGTTCAGGCCTGTAAGGATGTTAACCATGCCAAATTTCCTGAACCCAAAAAACCCTTTCCAGAGATGTTCCCTTCCAAAGTACCTGTTGAGGACTGGTCTGATAAACGTGATGTCCAGGACCGGCTCACTCCATACAACTGGCTCTTTATCCAGACCGCCAAAGGAGAGTACCAGGGAAATGAATTTGAAATCCACATACCCAGGCGCTGTCTGCACTGCCAGAACCCGCCCTGTGCCAATCTCTGCCCCTGGGGTGCAGCATTCAAAGAATCCAGCGGCGTTGTCAGAATCAACGATAAAATCTGCCTGGGAGGGGGAAAATGCAAACAAGTCTGTCCCTGGCTCATACCCCAGCGTCAGACAGGGGTTGGGCTGTATCTTGATCTTATGCCCAGATTTGCCGGCAACGGTGTCATGTACAAATGCGACCGCTGCTACGACCGTCTGGCTCAGGGCGAACTGCCGGCCTGCATCGAGGCCTGCCCCATGCAGCTGCAAACCATTGGTCCCAGGGAAGAAATCCTGCAGCAGGCCAGGGAACTGGCTCGAGACATTGATGGCTATGTTTACGGAGACAAAGAAAACGGAGGGACCAATACTTTTTATGTTTCTCCGATACCCTTTGAAGTGCTTAATGCAAATATTGTCAAAGGCCCTGGACGGCCCCATCTTAAACCTGTGGAAAACACCATGGGCAATTCCCAGGTACTGACTGCCGCCCTGGCTGCAGCTCCAGTGGCTGGACTGGCTGCAGGACTTCTGAGTCTTAAGGCCGGCAAAAAAAAGGACTGATCAATTTCAGGGACTGCACCAGCTAACCTTAATCATTATTGAAAGAGGTCATCATGAAAACCAGTTTACAAATGCAAAAATGGGAAAAGTGGCTCTTCAGACTGTCCATTACGGCCCTGGTCATTTCCGGGTTGGCCCAGATGCCCCTTTTTGAAAGATATTATATTGCAAGTCTGCCCGGAATGGCCTGGACAGCTGATTATCATTTCAATCATGTTCTGCATTACACAGCAGCAGCCGTTCTGCTTTTGATACTCTTCAGAAAAGCTGTTCTTTACCTTGCCCGGAAAACATCCGGGCTGACCCTGTCCAGGTCCGGAAAAGTCAGAACAGCAATTTATGCCATTATTATCATCACCGGTTTTTTACGGGCCTTAAAAAATCTTCCTGATTTTTATTTCAGTCCAACAGCCACTGCCGGGATTATATGGCTTCATCTGACAGCGGGACTGCTTCTGGGAATTGCTGCCCTTTACTCCTTCAAGACCAAAAGCCCCTATCTTGACAAAAAAACTAACAGGTGATTAATCAACCTAACAGCAGTCCAGGGAACCATCGCTTTTTTATACTGAGATATCAATGGGTTAAACCATAACACAAAACTGGAACAAAGGTTGCTAATTGTGAAAAGGCTGAACTAGTTATCCTGGTGTTAAATGCCTGCTCAAGCCTGGCCGGGAAAAATGCCAGACAGAAACAAAAACTTTATGCACATTTTTTTGGGCAGATTTTTTTGCTGCTGCTTATTTTTTGCAGCAACCTGTTAATATCCGTGCAGGCCATATCCTGATAACTTATTGCGCACAAAGGAGTACCAATTGGCTAACGAATTCTGGTTAAGCGTAAAGGAAGAAGTCAGAAAGGACTATATCGCTGTATTTGAAAGCAACTGGCCAGGATGGCTGGCTGGAGTTTTCCTGGCAATCCTGGCCCTGTTCATCTTCATGTGGGAAAGCACATGGGGAATAACCGGCGGGTATCGCAACTGGGGGGACTGGATTCTTTATGGAATCGGCCTGCAGCAGGACAAACCTGCAGTTCCCTGGCTGAACACCATGTCTGTAAGCAATATTGGTCTGCTGCTGGGGGCTATGGCCTCCGCTCTCATGGGCAGGCAGTTCAGAATCAGACCGGCTCCTGCTTATGAATATCTCAAGGGTTTTGCTGGAGGAGCCTTCATGGGTATTGGAGCAGCCCTGGCAAAGGGCTGCAACATTGGAGGGTTTTATAATGCCATTGGCATGTTCTCCCTGGGCGGCTATGCCATGATGATCGGACTGGGGGCCGGGGCCTTTCTGGGGCTTAAATTTTTAATCTGGGAAATCACCAATATTCCCCAGCAAGCGGCTGCGCCCCCCAAGCCTGCTGCAGAAAAAAAGAAACCTCTTATAAACTGGGGCAAAATGAGCCCCTATGCAGGCGGGGCACTGTTTGTTCTGATTATTTCCCTCTTCTATATCTATTCAGCTTCAGGCCATACCAAGCTGGGCGGCCTGCTCTTTTTCGGAACCCTCATCGGCATCACCATGCACCGTTCAAGAATGTGTTTTGTCCGGGCCTTCAGAGAACCTTTCATGACCGGGGAAGCTGAAATGGTCAAAGTTATCGCCTTGAGTTTAATCCTTTACGGCATGGGCTCTGCCATTATTAAATGGAACTATATCCAGCCTGATACCATGGGAGTGCATCATCCTTTTTTCCTGGGCAGCCTTCTGGGCGGAATTATTTTCGGCTTTGGAATGATGCTGGCCGGCGGCTGCGGTACCGGTTCCCTCTGGAGGGCCGGGGAAGGCCACACAAAACTTATGCTTACCCTGGTAGCCTTTTCCATCTTCAACTCAATAGGACATAAAATTGTCACCAACACCGGCCTCATAGACATACTGGGCTCAGGCAAATTCATGCCTGCCATTTTCGGCTGGGAACTGACTCTGCCCATTTACCTGCTCATCTTGCTGGCCTGGGTATTCTGGGCCATCTGGAATGAAAGAACTGAAAAATTTGTCATATTCTGAACCCTGTCAAACAATTATCAACAAAGGAGGTAGATTATGGATCTGAACAATGTAAAACCTGACAAATTTCTGGACACCAGCGGCCTTAGCTGCCCCATGCCTCTGCTGAAAACCAAAAAAGCCCTGAAGGATATGCAAAGCGGACAGGTCCTGCACATCCTGGGCACGGATCCGGGATCCAAGAACGATATCCCAGATTTTGGAAATAAACACGGCAATGAATTCCTGGGTATGGAAGATAAGGACGACGGAACCACCAATTACTACATAAAGAAGGGTTGATCATGTCTGGAGTAACAGTAATCATTAAAGATGTTGAACAGCAGTATGAAGGTCTAAGAACCAGTCTTGGTCTGCTTTTGGAGGCCTCCAACGTAAACATGGTGGTCCTGGACCATGAAATCGCTGACATGTCTGAAGCCTATGAAGACAACATGGGCTTTCTGGATGAAATGGAGGGTGAAAGATACTCCAATAACCAGGCCAATATTGATAAATACGAGTTCAAGCCCATTGATCAGGACAAACTCCTGGCCTTGATCAATGAGTCAGAGCATGTAATCCCGTTTTAGGGGGACAGTCCCGGACATGTCTTTTGCAGTCCGGGAAAATCAGTGAACATTGGGTCAAGCCTCAAATCAATTTTTTAAAAAACCTGAAATAAAACAAACCGAGGACTTTATGAACGTGCTGCATATACTTAAATCAGAACCTGATGAACTGGTCCGGGATTTAAAGGAAAAAATCTGCCAGACCAACCAGTGCAAAGAATTAAAAGTCTATTCCCCGGATGTGGACTGGAATCAGGTGGTTGATGAAATCTTTGCCGCTGACAAAGTAATATGCTGGTGGTGATGCTTTTCAGGCTGCTGCCTGATATTTGATTTGCCTGCAAAAAGTCGGAAATTACAGGATTCATCAAAAAACATCTCCATAAGTCTTTGTTTTTACTGACACCTGACTCCTGTTTCCTGACTTTTGTAACTGCAAAAACTATTTTTTGCAGTTGAATCATATTTCTGTCATTTTTTAAAGGAGCAAACAATATGGATATGGACAAGGATGTGGCCTCTGCCATAGTCCTGGAGAGATGCAACTGTTACGACAGCGCTCTGGAAGCTGCCAAAAAGGCCCTCATCAAGGAGGAGCTGCCTGAAGATCAGATGCAGGCCACCAGAGATGTAATTAAATCTCTGGGCAAGCTATATTACAAACAGCATTGCCTGGAAAAAATTCTGGAGTGCTATCATCTGCTGCAGGAAATCTCCCCTGAAGAAGAGGCAGCCGAGAAACCAGGCAAGACTTCCTTATCTTTTGAGCTGAACAATGATCTGTACAATATACTTCAGGCTGTGCAGGAGATCCCGGACAATGAAGACAAAGACCGGTCCCAGCTTTTAAGTGAGGCCGTCACCCTGCTGATTTTGAAATATTCCAACAGCCGGAAAGTAAAGGATCTTGTTCTGGAAAAGGCCGGCAGTATTTTTGTCTGATCCCCGGCCCTTTTCAGTACAGTAAGTTTCCAGGCCTGCCAGGCAGGTATGCTTTTTTGCAAACATTTCAGTGACCTGTTGCATCAAAGCAAAACCTGTGGCCGGCGCCCAGAATCCAAACCTCATGCGCAAGGAGTATGAACATTTATGAGCAAGGAAAACACACAGGGAAAAAAGCTTGGCATCCTGGTCCGGGATGACAAGTACCTTGACCAGGTAATCAATCTCACTGAAGCCGCTCACAATAAGGGAGTTGAAACCCAGATTTTCTTCACCGGCAGGGCGGTCATGCTTACCCAAAATTCTGATTTTGAAAAGCTTGTGGGCAAGGCCAGGCTTGCAGTATGTGACGTCAGTTTCCGTGCTTTCGGACTATCCGGTGATGTACCTGGTGTTGGGTTCAAGGATTTTGCCACTCAGGCCAGAAATGCTGAACTGGTGGAAGAAAGCGACAGGTATGTAGTCTTCTGATCTCATCAATCAGGCTTAAATCTTTTGTCCGCTGACGGACAGAAATTAATCCGCAAACTGTAACAGTTTAGCCATTTGCATGTGGCACGGGGACTGGCTCTTCCAGCGCCTGTTTTTCCAAGTCTGGTTCCTGCATAAATAAAAAACAGGCGCCGGGGTGCCTGTCCCCTGCGCCCTTAAAAAGGGCTAAACTGTTACTGCAAACTCTCATCAGAAAAAACCTGACAAAATGCAGGTTCCATTGCTGTGCTTTTTATACATCTGTACTCGAAACTACAGGCGCATCACCCCTTAAAAAATGCGCGTCAATTTCCGGCAAAGACGGATTGATACAGATACCCGAGCCAATTTCAAATCCCGCCCTGGTGGTCAACCTGGGCACCATGCGCACAAACCAGTGCAGCTGCGGTTCACCGCTTCTGAACCTGGTACAGGAATGGATGACAAAATTATAGTCAGGATCCTGCAGTCGTTTTTTAAAAGTCAGGGTCAGTGTTTTCAGACATTCGGCCAGATCCAGCTTTTCCTGTTCATTGATGTCATTAAAATCTGCGGCATGTCTTATGGGTACCACCCACAGTTCACAAGGCACTTCAGAGGCAAAAGGGACAAAAGCAGCAAAACTCTGGTTCTGAAAAACCATTCGTGAACCATCTCCAGCCTCAGACCTGATGATATCACACATAAGACATCGGCCCAGTTCATCAAAATATCTCTGACTCTGTTCTTCCCTGAGCCTGATATATCTGGGGACCACACATGAGGCCACAGCCTGGGAATGAGGATGATAAAGGGATGCTCCAGCTGATCGACCGTAATTCTTGAACAGCAGAATAAGCATGACCTGAGGATCCTCTGCCAGCAGTTGATAGCAGTGATGGTAAGTCTCCACCACGCAGGCTATCTGACTGAGCTGCATTTCAGCAAACTGCAAATCATGTTCAGGAGATTCAATAATCACCAGATGGGAACCATATCCGCTGCCCTCGATAAAAATTCCGTTTTTATCTCTTTGATTATGAACTTCCGGGGTCAGGGCCGGAAACTTATTATAAACCAGCCTTGAGGACCAGGTTTGGCCTTGATGATGCTGATGCTCATATAGAATCTCAGAGAGCATTGCTTCATTTCCAGGGCAGAAGGGGCAATGGGGATCATAAGCAGGCAGATCCAAAGGGACAGAATCCTGGATAAAATCCATGGGCCGTTTTCTTCTGGAAGGTGAAAAGATGACCCATTCCCCGGTCAGGATATTCTGCCTGATCTGACTGTTCATGAAACTTAACCCATCAAAAAGTAAAACATTTTGAAAATAACAGTTCAGCCCTTTTTAAGGGCGCAGGAGACAGGCGCCCCAGGGCTTGTTTACGGGTTGACGCAAAAAACAGACTTAAAAAACAAGCTCTGGAAGAGCAAGTCCCAGTGCAGCATGCAGATGGCTAAGACTGTTACCTTTGAAAAAAACTTCCTGTCCCGGAGAAAAAAGCTCCCAAAAGCTTTCAAATAATGACCAGACCGCGGCAAAATATCACCAGGAAAGACCGCGCATCTTTAACGAATAGAACATTTCCAGGTATCTTCTGGATTCCTCCCTTTCCAGGTTGGATACATACTTCCAGAAACCGTAGATCCTGGAATAGGAAAGCAGACGGCGGGCGTAAAGCTTCCAGTTATACTTTTCCTCAACCCTTTTGATCCCATTGGCTGAGATCTCATCCCAGTATTCAGGCAGGGCTGATGATTTTTCAAAAAAAGAGGCCATCAGGTCACTGGCCTTGCTGCCGTTGGTGGGATCAATATGAAACCCTGATATTCCGTCTTCAATAATCTCCAGAGGTCCGCCGTAAATGGTGGCAAAGGTGGGCAGACCTGAGCTCATGGCCTCCACCACAGTAAGGCCGAAAGCTTCAAACAGAGCCGGCTGCACAAAAATTCCCCTGCTGTCTGCGACGTATCTGTACAGCTCTCCTGTTATATTTTTATCCAGCCTGGATCCCAGCCAGCGGGTACTGGTATGGAGATCAAACTCATCAAACAGCCTGTGCATTTGGTCAATCCCGGCAATTTCTTCTTCATCCTTGGACAGATCCCTGTTGATGTGACCGGCCACAACCAGCAGATCAGCCTGTTCCCGCAGCTTGTGGTTTTCAGCATACCAGCGGACAAGACCGGTCAAATTCTTTATCTTGTCCAGTCTGGCCATGGTGAAAATCAGAGGTTTTTCCTGGCTTTGGAGTTCTCCTTTGGCATAATCCTTTTCCGGTCCATAGACCAGATCCTGGAGTTCCTCATGAAGTTCGCTAAGCCTTCTGTCCTTGTCATAAAAAGGAAAATAAACATTTTCATCTGCACCCGGAGAGACCACGTTGAATTTGGGATCATAAACATCAACCCCATGAACCACCCTGTAAAGATCAGGCATGGTAAAGGACTGATAAGTCTCGTACTGGCCTACACTGTCCTCGGTGCCTGCAATTTCCTGATAAGTGCTGGTGATGATGAAGTCCGCAGTATTCATGGATATTAGATCAGCTGTAAACTGGGAAGAAAATCTGTACTGGGACTCGTTGTCCTTCCAGTACTGGGAAGAAAACAGGTACTTGGATTTTTCCAGGGCATGGGCAATATTGCACTGGGTGATTCTCAGCTTTCTGGACATGAGGGAGGCCACCAGATTTCCGTCCGAGTAATTGCCGATGATCAGATCCGGCCTTCCCCCCAGCTCTCCCCTGATCTCGTTGGTGGCATCCAGGGCAAATTTCTCCAGAAAAGGCCAGACATGAAACCTGGAAATCCAGTGCTGAACAATTTCTCCACTGTCATATCTGAAAGGGACCCGGAGTATTCTGGCATTGCGGGTACCCACAATCTCTTCCAGGCGCTGATTGCAGTTGGTCTCTCCGCATTCCGGAATCAGCCTTGTAAGGACAATGATATCCGGTTCAAAGTCCAGACCCTGCTCCTGGATCTGAACATACATTTTCTTTTCCAGGGCCCGGACCTGATCCAGAAAATAAACCACCTGACCGCCTGTATCAGGCATGCCCAGCACATTGGACTGCCCAATATATCCATGCGGCTAGACACTAACCAGCCTGAAAAGCCTGGTTAGCTTGCTTAAAAAGTCTGCCAGGCTGCAAGGAGTGGGGGCTTCAAGAATGTCCATGCACAATTCAAGATTTTCAAGACCGTTTTTCGCACGCTTTCC
>CAZHCY010000057.1:0-10985 GCA_964531185.1 uncultured Desulfovibrionales bacterium
CTCCGGAGGATAGCTGTTTAACTTCTTCCGGATCTATTATCCCTCCGGCTATTCGGCTTACCTCTGTAGCCAGGTCATCTTCAGTAACCATTCCGTATCCTTTCAGGTATTTAACATTGTCATTTTCATCTGCAATTAGAAAAACTTTATCGGTTTTAGTGATTGCATCAATATCTACAATTCTGTTATTTCGAGCCAGTAGAGTTTCTTCACTGTAATTATATATTTTCCTCTCACCGCTATTGAGGTTTACCGAGATTCTCTGTGAGGAAGGATAAATATCGGTCATATAACCGGATTTTCCATTTAATTTGCCTGCCTTTGCCAGATAACGGGCCGCTTCTGCTCTGGTAACATATTGATTGGGATTTAATCTATTTTCACTGCGCTGTTGAAGGATACCCAGCTGGCCGGCAATTTTTGCATAATTTATTGCCCAATGATTCTCAGCTAAATCAGGAAAAGAAGTATTATCTAAAACTTTAATCATTTCGTTATCACTTTTTATTCCCAGTGACTTAATCAGTAAAGTGATAATTTCAACCCGGGTAACTTTTTTCTCGGGTTTAAAAGTACCATCAGGATAACCAGATATGATCTCTTTGTTAACCAGTCCGTTGATTTGTCTGAATCCCGGATAATCCAGATGCTGCAAAGCGGGGAGACAGAGAAACAGCGGGAGGCGGCCTTTGAGGCCAGGGACGGGAACATGGTAAATACTGTTCCCTTTCTGGTGGAGCTGCTGGTCAGCCCCAGCCTGGGGGTCCAGGAAGCTGCTGACATGGCTTTGCGGAAAATCGGGGGACAGGAAAGCATTCATGCCCTTATTCCTTATCTAAGAAGCGATTCTCCCCAGGTTAGAAACCTGGCCATGGATATACTCAGGCATATCGGGCATCAGGATATTGATTCTCTGCTGACCCTGCTGGATGATGATGATCCGGATATGCGCATTTTTGGCGCCGACATTTTAGGAGCCACCCGTTCCTACCTTGCTGTGAAGCCCCTTTGCCAGGTGCTGCTTAATGATTATGAAGTCAATGTCAGATATCAGGCTGCTGTCAGTCTGGGGGAGCTGGGCCGGGTGGAAGCCTCTGAATGTCTGAACAAGGCTTTTTCCGATGAAGAATGGGTGCAGTATGCTGTTGTGGAGGCTTTGTCCAAACTCAGAGACGAGTCTTCCACCCAGTCCCTGATCAAGGCCCTGACCCACAGTTCTGAACTGGTAACCTCCATGATTGTGGATGCCCTGGGTGAAATGGGCAACTTTAAAGCCGTGCCCATGCTTCTGAAAAAAATTGAGTCTTCCCCCATTGCCCTGCGCAGCAAAATTGTCAGGGCTGTGGTCAAGATTCTTGGCGGCCGGGGTCTGGTATATCTCAGCGGGAAGGAAAGGGAAAAACTGTCTGAATACCTCCTGGTGGCCCTTAATGATGATGATCAGGACACCCAGGATGTGGTCATGACCGGCCTGGGCTATGTAGGGGGTGAAAAGGCCTCGGCCAGGATCCTGGAGATCACGGCCGGTCTTGATCCGGATCTGGACGCAGACCGGCTGGAAAAGGCGGAAGCCGCTCTGGTATCCATAGGTTATACCCGGGCCCTGGCTGAGGGACTGTTGTCTGACAACGATTCCAAGGCCCTGGCTGCGGTTCGGGCTCTGGCCAGGATAGGCAGTCCTCAGGCCACTCAGGGTTTGATGGCTGCCTTTGAAAATAAAAACAGGGACCTGCAGAGGGAAATCACCAGAGAGCTTTTTAAGGCCGGTCCAGTCCAGGCCAGGGGTTTGTTCCTGCATGTGCTGAGAAATCAAAATGACGGAGACGGAATCAAAAACAGTCTCAGATTCATAGGCTACACGCTCAGGGATGAGGAATGCGTGGATGAACTCATGTCTTTTCTGGATCACCCCTGGGATGACGTCAAGCAGGTGGCCCTGGACGCAGTGCTGACCATTGGCGGAGATATGGTGGCCCAAAAGTTTGATCCCATGTTTGAGAGTCAGGATCCCACGCAGAGGCTCATGGCTGTATATGCCCTGGGAAGGCTGGGAGCAGGCAAGAATATCCAGCGGCTGAAAAAAGCCCTGACCGATGAATCAGCAGATGTGCGCAAAATGGCTCTGGAAGCCATGGCCACGGTGTGCCCTGATCATGAAGAAGTTATCCCCCTGGCTGTTCAGGCCATGGAAGACCCGGAAAAGGAGGTCAGGCTGGCCCTGGTTGAACTGCTGGGCAAATGTCCCAGAGACGAATCAGTGGGTTATCTGCTCAAGGCCCTTGGGGACCGGGACGAATGGGTCAGGATAAGGGCCATTGAGGCCCTGGGCGGAAAAAATGCAGGGCAGGCCGTGCCTGAGATTATTTCCTTATGGGAAGGAAGCAGTAAACTGCAGAAAATAAAAATAATTCAAACACTGGGACACGTGGGAGGGCAGGGTTCTTTCAGGGCTCTTCTGAATATCCTTGATGACCCGGATCCCGAGATTCAGGATGCTGCGGAAAAGGCACTGGATGAGCTTCAGGACGGGGAAGGGGAGAGTTAAACTTTGAGCTCGTTTTTATCCAAAAACATAAGCCTCAGGGAAGAGCTGGATATAAAGGATGAGGAGTTTGTTCAGCTCAGGGATTTTATCTATCAGATCACCGGCATATTTATTGGGGACAACCGCAAGTATCTGCTCAAAAACAGACTGGCCAACCGGCTCAAGGAGAACAGCCTTAAAAGTTTCGGGGAATATCTCTATTTCCTTAAATATGATCCAGGACGAAAAAATGAACTGAACCGGCTCTTTGAGGTCATAACCACCAATGAGACCAGCTTTTACAGGAATCCGCCGCAGCTGAAAGTATTTCAGGAAATTATTCTCAAAAAAATCATTGAAGACAAAAGATCCAGATCAGACAGAAGTCTGCATATCTGGTCAGCTGGATGTTCCACAGGAGAAGAGCCCTATACCCTGGCCATGATACTTTATGAAAGCCTGAGACAGGAGATCAGCTCATGGAGGGCCAGGATCACAGCCAATGACCTGTCTCCAGGGGTGCTGGCCGCTGCAGAAAAGGGGGTGTATTCCAGCTATTCCCTGAGGACCACTCCGCCTGAGATGGTCAAGAGATATTTTCATGCCGAGGAATCCGGCCTGTTCAGGATCAGCAACAGGGTAAAAAAACTGGTTGATTTTCACCAGCTCAATCTAAGCGATCGCCTGCAGCTCAAGAGAGTGCCGAGGTCAGATGTAATCTTCTGCCGCAATGTAATAATCTACTTTGACGACGAAATGAAAAAAAATGTGATCAGTTCGTTCTATGACAACCTGTATCCCGGGGGCTACCTGTTCATCGGCCATTCTGAATCTCTGCACAATATTTCCAGGGCCTTCAGGCCGGCTCATTATCCGGGATCCATTGTCTACCTCAAGGAAGGGTAGTTCTATCAAAGAAGATATGGACAGAAGGGAGTTTGTCAGGGTACCCAGAAAATTCAGGGTCGAGGTTCAGGATTTTGTGTTTCCCCTGGCGCAGCAGAAACCCACCAGAGTGGAGTGCGCGGACATCAGCGCCGGAGGGCTGCGAATAATATGCAGCCGCAGGTTTGCAGAAGAACATAAGGTCCAGGTTAAGGTGTTCATCCCCAGTTTCAACAAATTTCATTCAGGGTTTTTTAAGGTGTTTGAAAGCGATGTGGGGCAGTATCTTCAGGCTGTGGCTGAGGTGGCCTGGGTCAGGGAGGCTGTGCCTCTGACAAGTTATGAAACAGGGCTGAGATTTGTTGATGTTTATGAGGATGACTGGCTGGCACTGCGAAAAATGATTCTGGCCTCATGAGATCACTGCCGGGGAGAGTTAATTGTCTGCTTATGTTGTTGCAGTAGCCAATCAGAAAGGAGGGGTGGGAAAGACCACCACAGCCCTGAATCTTGGGGCTGCTTTTGTGCGGCAGGACAAAAAAGTGCTGGTCATGGATCTGGATCCCCATGCCTGTGCTTCCATTCACCTGGCTTTTTTTCCGGAAAGCACCCATGGCAGTGCCCTGGATATTTTTAAGAGATTTCCTGACTTTGCCCCGGATGGAAGGGATTTAGTGCATGAATCCAGAGGCGGGGCAGGGGTTGATTTTTTTCCCGGCACCATCAAGCTGTCGGATCTGGATGCTGAATTCAAGGAGGTCAAGGGAAAGGGGCTGATCCTGAAAAAATGGCTCAGGACAGTGGACGACAAATATGATGTGATTATCATGGACTGTCCGCCCCAGATGGGGATCATTCTGGTGAATGCCCTTATTGCTGCGGACCTGGTGATTATCCCCACCCAGACTGACTTTCTGGCCCTGCACGGATTCAAGCTGATTTTCGATACCATGCGCATGCTAAATAAAGCCCTGAAAAAACCGATAAAATACAAAATACTGCCCACCATGTATGATCGCCGGGCCAATGCCTGCCGCAGAATTCTGAACATCCTGCGCAAAAAAATGGGGCCCAGGCTTTTTGAAACACTGATAAATACTGATACCAAATTCAGGGAATCCAGCGCCAGGGGCAAGGTGATTCATGAATACGCTCCAAAATCCAGGGGTGCCCAGGAATACAGCCTCCTGGCCCGGGAAATAGCCAGGGGGATGGATCAATGAAAACCCCGGAACAATACTTTGAAGAACAGGATTTTAACCTGAGTGCAGAACAGGTGGACAGGGACATTTCACCCGGTGAACGGCTGTTCATTGAAAAATACCTGGGCGAAGAAGGCCAGGACATCAAACAGGTGGATCAGCCTGAAGCGGCTTCCAGGGGTCAGAAGAATAAGCCGGCTGCAAAATCGTCTCCTGAGCCGGCAGAAGCTTCACCTGAGCCGGCAGAAGCTCTGCCTGAGCCGGCAGAAGCTTTACCTGTGCAGGCTAAGGCTTCGGCTAAACAGGGCAAAACCACTGCCGGGCCGCAGCCATCAGCCTGGGCAGAGAGGGAAAAGCTCAGGTCCCGGCAGGATATTCAGCTGGTCAGCTTTTTTATCGGCTCCCAGGAATTCGCCCTGCCCATAGAAACGGTCAAGGAAGTCATAAAATATATCCAGCCCACCCGGCTGCCCACGGCCCCGCCCTATCTGGAAGGGGTCATCAATCTGAGGCAGAGGGTAACCCCCATAGTATGCCTGGCAGAGCTCATGAATCCAGGAACAGGCAGGGCCAATGAGCACAGGTTTATTGTGGTCTGTCATCAGGAGGGGCTGCAGGTGGGGCTGCTGGTGGAAAAAATCGCCACCATGTACAGAATGCCCAGCGAAGATATTGAGTGGAACGTGGAATCGGCCCTGGGGATGAATTCCAGCTATGTGGCTGCTTTAATTAAAAACAGAGAAAGAATAATATCCATCCTGTCCATGGAAGCCATTGTGGGGCATCTGCTCAAAGATTGAGCAGGAGCAGATCAGAGCTGACAGGCAAAAGTGCTCTCAGGTCTGATCTGTCAGTCCCGGCACAGGATGGGGAGCTTAGTGAATCCGTTTGGAGGAAGTATGTCCAGGCATATACTGGTGGTGGATGATTCCAAGACAGTACGCAACCTGATCGCCTTTATCATCACCAAGGAGGGTTTTCAGGTGACCAAAGCTGAAGACGGCCTTGACGCCCTGGAAAAACTGTATTCCATTTCAGGCATTGATCTGATTATTTCAGACGTGAACATGCCCAGAATGGACGGTTTCACTTTTATCAAGAATATCAGGGAGCAGGAATTATTCCGGGATATACCGGTAATAATTCTTTCCACAGAAGGACAGGATAAAGACATCCAGGAAGGTCTGGGACTGGGAGCCAATCTGTATATGGTCAAGCCTGCCCAGCCGGATAAACTAGTCAAAAATATAAAGATGCTTCTGGGATGAATCCGATTCAGAACAGCCTGCATTTACCAGAGATGCCATGAACCAAGATTTTTTTGATCCTGAAGTATATGCCGACTTTGTTGTGGAGGCCAAGGAGCATCTGGAGACCATTGAACCCAAACTCCTTGAACTGGAGAAGAATCCTGACGACCTGGGGCTGCTGGACGATATTTTCAGGCCCATGCATTCCCTGAAAGGGGCTTCAGGCTTTCTCGGGCTTAAAGAGATGAATTCCCTGGCACACAAGGGTGAGAATATTCTGGACGAGCTGAGAAAGGGAAGGATGAAAATCACTCCGTCCATCATGGATCTTATCCTGGAAGCTACGGATGCTCTGCGGGAGATGGTGGACAGTTTAGAAGAGCAGGGCAATGAAGGGGATGTGGATACCGTCCATATCATCCATCACATTGAAGAACTTCTGGAAAAAGGCGGTGATGTTCAGGAACAGAAACACAGGCCTGAACAGCCTCAGCCAGTGGAGGAAAAAAGCGCTGACAAGGAAGAACAGACTTACAGCCTGAATCTGGTCAGCCAGGATCATCTCAATGATTTTGTTGAAGAAGTACAGGAAATACTGGCTGATGCCAGCTCCATGCTTTTGGCCCTGGAAGGCGATTCTGAAGCTGATCCAGAGACTGTGAACAATCTTTTCCGAAGTTTTCACAATATCAAGGGCAACAGCGCCCTGATCGGTTTTCAGGAGGTAAACAGCCTGTCCCATGAAGCTGAAACCATCCTGAACCGGATCAGAAACAATGAACTGCAGGTCACCCAGGAAGTGGTGGATGTACTTCTGGCCATTTCCGATACCCTGGAGTCGGTTCTGAACAATATTGACAAGGACAGGGGCGAAGTAAAGGCCAAAGATATTTCTGAAATTCTCACCAGGGTCAGAAACGTGGTCAGGGATGCTTCCAGGGGCCGGTCCGGTCAGGCAGAGAAGGTTGATAACTCCCTGGAGGATCTTGGGGCAGAGCAGCCTGGCGCAGCCAAAGACGGGCCGCAGGCGGTTGAAGACGAGGACATGCAGATTTTCAGGCAGGCCGTGGCCCAGCAGTTTGAGAACCTGGATTTTGCCCTGAACAAGATTGAAGCCGGCCAAGCTGATCAGGAGGTCATTGACGCCCTTTACAGGTCTCTGGTGACCATCCAGAATTCCACAGGGTACATGGGTTTTGACGAGCTCAAGACCTATGCGGCCAGAACCGCGGATCTCGTGGATCAGGGCCGGAAATCGGACATGGATTTTTCCCTGATGGGCGGGCTGCTGCAGCAGGAAGTAAGCATTCTCAAGTCCATGATAGACAGGCAGGTTCAGGCTGTTCAGAATCAGGGTCTGGAAGCCGGGGATGAAGGACCTGAAGGCACAAAGCAGCCTCAACCGGCAGCAGCAGAGGAGCCTGAGGAAGTCCCTGCTCAGGCTCCAGAAGGAGCCCGGGGCAGCGAACCCGGCCCGGCAGAAGATGTTTCAGGGGGTGAAAGCACAAACCACCTGCCGGAAACATCAGAACATGCCCTGCAAGAGCAGACTGCGGCTGAGTCAGGGCCTTCTTCCGGGGCTGCGGCTGAAGAGAAGCAGGACAAAAAGCCGGCCTCTGCAGCCAAAAGCCGGGACAGCCGGGTCAGGGACAAGTCCAAACCCACCATTGCCTCCACCATCCGGGTGGATCACTCCAGGCTGGACGACCTGATGAACCTCATTGGCGAGCTGATTATCAACCGCAACCGTTTTGCCATGCTTTCCAGGTCTCTGGAGGAAGGCCATGACGTCAACGAGATAGCCCAGCAGCTTACTGAAACCACCAACTCCATGGCCCGCATTTCCGATGATCTCCAGGTGACCATTATGAATGTGCGCATGGTGCCGGTGCAGACCGTTTTTACCAAATTCCCCAGGCTGGTCAGGGATCTGAGCCGCAAAAGCGGCAAAAAGGTGCAGCTGATCACCCAAGGCGAGGAAACTGAGCTGGACAAAAGCGTGGTGGAAATGATCGGAGATCCCCTGGTGCATCTTATCCGCAACTCTGTGGATCATGGAGTGGAGCCTGAAGAGGAGAGGACCAGGGCCGGCAAGAATCCTACAGGCACGGTCTGGCTCAGGGCCGCGCACAGGGGCAATTCAGTAGTCATAGAGGTAGAGGATGACGGCCGGGGTATTGATCCGGAAAAAATGAAGTCCAAGGCTGTGGAAAAAGGCATAATCACCGAGGAAAAGGCCCAGAATCTGGAAGACCAGGAAGCAGTTGATCTGATTTTTGCTCCGGGTTTTTCCACTGCCGAGGAAGTGACTGATATTTCCGGCCGGGGCGTGGGCATGGATGTGGTCAAGAACAACATCAAAAATCTCAAGGGAAGCGTGCTGGTCAGCTCCCAGCTGGGCAAAGGCACCAAATTTGTCATTACCCTGCCTCTTACCCTGGCCATTATTGATGCTTTGATGGTCAAGGTGGCTGGTCAGACCTATGCCATCCCCCTGGACGCGGTTTCGGAAACCACCAAGATCGAGGCTGCCAAGTTGAGTGAAATCAACAACCGCAAGGCAGTCACCTTGAGAGGGGAAGTACTGGGGCTGGCTGAACTTGCTGAGCTGCTTGAGCTGGAGATCAATAACCAGGAAAGGGAAGTTCTGCCGGTGGTGATCATCATTGTGGGGGACCGGAGGCTGGGACTGGTGGTGGACACCCTGCTGGAAAGACAGGAAGTGGTTATCAAGTCTCTGGGGGAATACATGGGCGAACAGCCGGGCATTTCCGGAGCAACCATCATGGGCGACGGAAGCGTGGTTCTGATTCTTGATCCGCATGAAATTTATAAAATAGCCACCTATAAGGGATGAGGCGGAACAGATTCAAGGCAGTGACTCAGCATGGCTGACATAAAAAGGAGCAGATTTTCCAGAAGGGATCTTTTCAAAGGATTTATGCGCCATGTCAGGGGCCGGTGGGAGGAAGATCAGGCCTCAGGCCTTGATCCTGAAGTTGTCCGGGGCGACAGCCTGCTCAGGGAGAAAAAGTATTCAGAAGCGGCCAAATGCTTTGAAGCCTGCCTGGATAATGAGCCGGAGCATGTGGAGGCCCTGCAGAAAATGGGCTATTGCCTGATGAAGCAGGGAGATACGAGGCGGGCCAGGCAGATCTGGGCCAGGCTGCTCAGCTTCAGGCCGGGTGATCAGTTTTCCATTCTTTATACCGGGCTGTGCCTGGCCAGGGAAGGCCAGGCAGAGGAGGCAGTCAGGGTCTGGAAAAAATATTTCAACATCAGTCACCCCCATATCCAGAGGGAGATCAATCTAATTCTGGCTCATCATGAACGGGGAGTGGATCTGGATCCCGGGGAAATGGTCCGGACCATGGAAGAGGCCATTGCCAGGCAAAAGAAATCCGCGGGGTAGCTGGTCCTGACGCGGACCAAACCTGCAAGCAGCGGACAGGAAAAGCAAATAATAAGCACAGGGGCAGAATAACATGGCCGGCCTTTCGGTTCAGGGAATGGGGCTGACTGTGACCTTTCTGCAGTCAAGTATATCCCCTGTGCCTGGTGCATACTCTGCTTAATTGGTTTTCTGGGAGCCGGGGTGGATGGTCTGCTGGACATCCTGCATGGTAAAGGACATTTCTATTTTTCTGGCGTTTTCCGACTGTTTCCATTCATCATAAAGCTCCATCCATTTGCTGAAACCCAGGACCTTCTGGTCCAGCTGATTTTCGTGCAGATGCGCCCAGGTGTTGAACAGCTCAATTTCCGCCTTGAACACTGCCATGTCCAGAATTTTGGGGATATAGCCTATTTCATATTTCTTTCCGTCATATTCATCCAGAATATGTTCGACAATCGCCTTTTGACAGACTGAGGGATCAAGTTCCCGGTTGTTCAGCTGCTCAGCCAGCCTGCCCAGATGTCCATAATCCTCTTTCATTTTTTCCAGGACCTCCGGCTCCAGAGCAATCTTCAGGCTCTGGTCCTGTTCCTGGATAAAATAGAATCTAAGCCATAATTCAAATTTGAAGACCTCTGCAATGTCCTGCAGGGCTTCAAGGGTCTGGTCTTTCATTGGCGTCTCCTTGTCCAAAACAAAACCCGGGGCCGGCCCGGGTTTAGGTGTTCATTTGAAATGCACATGGGTCAATCCACTACCTTGTAGCCTTCTTCTTCCACTTTCTTTTTGACCAGGTTCATGTCCAGGCCGGCAGGGGCCTTGAAAGCAGCTTCCTGATGTTCCAGGCTGACTTTTACCTGGCTTACGCCCTCAATCTGGGACAGGGCGTTTTCCACGGCCCTTGCACAATGCTGGCAGCTCATGCCCTGGATCTTAATGGTGGTCATGGCGGTCCTCCAATGTTTTATTGATTAGGCATTTTTTTATGACCCGGTCCAGCTCCTGCATGCGAAAAGGCTTTACAAGTCTGGCTGCAAAACCGAATTCCTGATGCCTGGCCATGACCGGATCATTGGGATATCCACTGGAAACAACAGCGGTGAGTTCCGGGTCATGGGCCTTCAGAGCCTGGACAACCTCTCTTCCTCCAAGTCCTCCGGGTATGCTCAGATCAGTGATGAGCAGATCAAAGGGCTGCCCTTTATGGTCAGCCTCAAGGAATTTGTCAACTGCCTCCTGGCCGTTCTCAGCGGTGTCCACGCTGTATCCCTGTTCGCGCAGGTGTTCAGCAGTCACCTCAAGGATATCCGGCTCATCATCCAGGACCAGAATCCTGGCCCTCAACCGGGCAGTATGTTCTTCCTGCTCCTCTGGTTCAGGCTGATCACCGGTGGCCTGCAGGATCACCGTGAATAAGGCCCCCCTGCCCGGAGATGCTGTTACGCTGATATGGCCCTGGTGATTCCTGATGATGGAGCAGGCCACAGCCAGCCCCAGGCCGCTTCCCTTCTGCTTTGTGGTAAAGTAGGGATCAAAAACCCGGGAAATGTCCTTTGCCTGGATGCCTGGGCCGTTGTCCCGGAATTCCATGATAATGTATTCACCAGGCTTCAGGGACCAGGGGTTGCCGTGAGACAGGCGCATGTTGGCCGCCTGAATGTTCAGCAGGCCGTGATCATCCATGGCCTGGTCAGCATTGATCACCAGATTCTGGATAACCTGGGAGA
>CAZHCY010000058.1:0-10938 GCA_964531185.1 uncultured Desulfovibrionales bacterium
AATCCAACAAAACAGTCATCATGCACTGCCAACTTCGTGGGCAGCATACCAATCAGCATCACAAAAAAATATTATCAAAAATCACTGCAAATTTCAACAACCGTAAAGCCAGTCACTGCGATCAGTCAGGGGCATGGACCAGGCAGGTAAAGTTCTTACTGCATTAACCAGATTGGTGCTTCGGCAACGGTTTAGATATTGGCATATAGCAGAAGTGTGCCAAATGACTGGGCGAATAATGATTCTCCCCTACAGTCTGACGCTTAACATCGCGGCGTTATCCATTTCCGTTCGGTTTCATCAGAGCCCTGTGATCGGTTACAGCTAATCAGGCTGAAATTCTCTATCTGCTCTCCAAAAAACGTAATGTTTCTGGTACCGGCAATCTCCACCCAACTCCTACCTGGATGCTTACAGACATTTTTTCCCATCATTTGACAAATGCCTCCCAACAGGATACATGATAACATCACAGATTCTGATGATATCCTGCAATCACTGCCTGTTAAGCTGACATGTACTGTCTGGAACATGCAAATCTGCGCATAACCAGCAAAATAGAAACACCTGAAATACGAGTAATTAAAGACATGAATCATCTTTTTAGTTCTGGATGTCAGATATCTTCATTTTATCCTGCCGGAAACCATTTTCCCCTTAAATGGTCCTCGTTTCCGTAGCTTTTTTTTTATTCAGATCCATCCAGATTTTCGGAGTTAAACTTCACTTGCCTGATGACCCTGCAGATCATTCAGTTCAGCAGGTTGTCTTTTCCAGACAGCCTGCTCTTTTCACTGCAGGGTTCTGATAAAACTGGATTTTCATGCCTGCACACAATCCCGGTTGGCACAAAACTTAAGCCTGTATCCAGCTCTGTCTGGACTTATCTCCGGCACAGCCTTTGCTGAACATCCATAAAAACCTTTTTCGGAGCAGCCTATGATTGAATATGAGTCAGTGACCAAAATTTTCGGAGCCGGAAAAGTCACAGTCACTGCCACGGACAACGTTACCTTCAGCATCGCCCAGGGTGAAACCGCTGTTTTTTTAGGTCCTTCAGGGTGCGGGAAGACTACGCTTCTGCGCATGACCAACAGACTGGAAAGCATCACCAGAGGCAGCATCCAGGTCTCAGGCAAGGACATTATGGAAATGGACCCCCAGCAGCTTCGGCTGAGCATGGGGTATGTAATTCAGCAGATCGGGCTTTTCCCCAACAAGACCATTGCCGGCAACATAGCTGTAGTTCCCAGCATGCTGGGCTGGGACAGGCAAAAGATCAAAACCAGGATAGATGAGCTGCTGAACCTGGTCAAGCTTGATCCGGCCATTTACCGGGACAGATACCCGGCAGAACTGTCCGGAGGTCAGCAGCAGCGCATCGGAGTAGCCAGGGCCCTGGCTGCTGATCCTTCCATTCTGCTCATGGATGAGCCCTTTGGAGCAATTGACCCCATCAACAGAAACCAGATCCAGGATGAGTTCCTGAAGCTTCAGGCCAAGCTGAAAAAGACCATTGCCTTTGTGTCCCATGACATTCACGAAGCCATCAAAATGGCTGACAAAATAGCCATCTTCAAGGACGGCCGCCTTATCCAGTATGATCCTCCGGAAGCCATCCTCATGAAACCGGCCAGCAGGTTTGTCTCGGATTTTGTTGGGGCGGACCGGGCCCTCAAGGTCCTGGGACTTCTGCGCATCCGGGACGCTCTGAACCAGGATCCAGCCAACATTGTCCAGCATGACATGGATTCCGCCCAGGCCCTGAAATTTCTGGAGGACAAAAACCTGAACTTTGCTGTGGTCCTCAAAAAGAACAAACCTCTGGGTTATATTACCAGAAAAGCCCTGAAGTACGAAACCGGGAGTGTGGAACAATTCAGCACCCCTTTCCCTGAAGAACTGGGGACCAGGGAACCCCTGCGCGACGCATTGTCAGCCATGCTTATGCACAACACCATGAATTTCGCAGTCATGGATGATAACGGCGATTTTGCAGGCACCATAAGCTACAGAAATATCCAGAAGGCTATTCTTGAACTTTATTCCGAAGACCAGGATGAGTGATCATGAACGTATATGCTTTTATTCAGGAAAATCTGTCCAAAACTCTTTTTTTGACCTGGGAGCACATCTGGCTGGTGGGCCTGTCTCTGGCCATTGCCATGGCCATTGGAGTTCCCGCAGGCATTTTCATCACCAGAAACAAAGAACTGGCTTACAAAGTCCTGAACTCAGCCAATATCATCATGACCGTTCCTTCCATTGCCCTGTTCGGGCTTATGCTGCCCATACTGGCGGTGGTGGGCCACGGTCTGGGCAAAGTTCCTGCAGTCATTGCCCTGGTCCTCTACTCGCTGCTGCCCATCATCAGAAACACCTACATTGCCATTAAAAACGTGGACCCGGCCCTGGTGGACGCGGGCAAAGGCATGGGCATGTCCAAGTGGAGGCTTTTAAGCCAGGTGGAAATTCCCCTGGCCATTCCCATCATTCTGGCCGGGCTCAAGACCGCAGCAGTCATGAACATCGGCATTGCAGCCATTGCAGCCTATGTGGGAGCTGGGGGCCTGGGAGTATTTATCCAGCAGGGCATAGCCAGATCCCATGAATCCATGGTCATCACCGGTGCTCTGGCAGTGTCTGTTCTGGCCATAGTGGTGGATTTGAGCATGAGCTTCCTGGAAAAGGCGGTCACCCCCAAGGGACTGAAAATACAAGGATAAGACATGAACCAGACTTTTGCCAAAGGATACAGGCTTGTTCTTTTCGCCCTGATTTTTCTGGCCGGGATCAGTGCTGAACGGCTGGGACTTGTGGAATACTATTCCGACCCCTGGGAATTTCAGTACGTCATGCTGCTGACAGGGCAGCACCTTTACTTGGTGGGTCTGAGCATGCTCATGGCCATAGTTACCGGCCTGGCTGCAGGCATTATTTTCTCCCGCAAAAGCATGCAGAAATATTCAGGCATGGTCATGTATGTCATCGGGCTGGGGCAGACCATACCCTCTCTGGCCGTACTGGCCCTGACCATGAGCTTTCTGGGCATAGGCTCCAAACCGGCCATTTTCGCTCTGTTCGTCTATTCCACCCTGCCCATTGCCAGAAACACCCTGGCAGGGATTCTGTCCGTGTCTCCGGCCATGATCGATGCGGCCAAAGGCATGGGCATGAGTCCGGCCAGGATACTTTTGGAAGTGGAAATCCCCAATGCTCTAAATGTCATTCTCACCGGCATCAGGGTGGCCCTGGTAATAAACATTGGCACAGCCGCCCTGGGCTACCTCATCGGAGCCGGAGGTCTGGGCGATCTGATATTTACCGGCATAAGCCTCATGCAGCCGGATAAACTGCTGGCCGGGGCACTGCCCGTGGTGCTCATGGCCCTGATCGGAGACTTTCTCATTGAAATCATGAGCAAAATCATAGTGCCCAAGGGTATCCGGATTGCCCAGTAATAGTGTTGCTAAACCGCTTAACCATATAAAAGGAGTAAACACATGAACAGACTTACAGGCACGCTTGCAATCTTCTTGCTAACCGTTGTGCTCATGCTTCCGGCTGTTTCCGGAGCTGCGAAAAAAGAGATGATCATTGGAGGAAAAAACTTTACTGAACAGTATATCCTGCCGGAACTGGCCAAGATCCTTCTGGAAGAAGAAGGTTTTGATGTTGAGCTGAAAACCGGAGTGGGAACCTCCATTGCCAGACAGTCTCTGGAAACCGGACAGATTGACATGTATTTTGAATATACCGGCACAGCCTACACCGTGTTTTACCAGGGTGAAGATACGGCTGTAATGACTGATCCTCAAAAGGTATACAGATGGGTCAAGGAAAGGGATGCCGCCAAAGGTCTCATCTGGCTGGACCCGGTCAGCTTCAACAACACCTACACCATCATGATGCGCAAGGCAGAAGCGGATGATCTGGGCATTGTCTCCATTTCCGACTTTGGCAGGTATGTCCAGCAGAACCCTGATGCCATCACCTTTGCCCTGGAAGCTGAATTCTGGGAACGTCCGGATGGATTCAGAGAACTGATGAAAGTCTATGACTTCTCCATGCCGGTCAAGGGAATCAAAAGAATGGACATGGGTCTTACCTACCTGGCACTGAAAAATCAGCAGGTTTCAGCAGCCATGGGTTTTGCCACTGACGGCCGCATTGCTGCTTTTGATCTCATCAACCTTGAAGACGACAAGAAGTTTTTCCCGGTCTACAATCCGGCTGTGGTGATCAGAGAAGAAGTTCTGGAAGAATATCCGGAAATTGCAGACATCCTCAAGCCTCTGGCTGAAAACCTTGACACTGCCTCCATGCAGGCCCTGAACGCCCGGGTGGATGTGGAACACAAGGATGTCTCCCAGGTGGCTCAGGACTGGCTCAAGGAACAGGGCCTGATCTGATGCCTGGAAGGCATTCAGGGCCGGTCTCCGCTGCAGGCGGGACCGGCCTTTTTTTTTGTTCTTCATCCCCGGATTAGAACCCCCTGGTTTTCTTCTCGACTTGCTCAAAAATTGCTGATATCGTTAATATGATGAATGTTTTCATGCAGATCCTTTTGTCTTCCTGGGAAATGCTTCTGGCTTCAGCTCCTTATATGCTTCTGGGGTTTGCCGCAGCCGGCCTGCTCAAAGCCTTCTTGCCGGACAGCCTGGTGGCCCGTCATCTCGGGGGGTCCTCCATATCCGGAATCTTTAAGGCCTCCCTTCTGGGCATTCCCATTCCCATCTGAAGCTGCGGGGTGCTGCCGGCTGCGGCAGGCTTGAGACGGCAGGGGGGCGGACGCGGACCTGTGGCTGCGTTTCTTATATCCACCCCGGAAACAGGCGTGGATTCCATTGCAGTGACCTGGGCCCTTCTGGGGCCGGTCATGACCATCCTGCGTCCGCTGGCCGCCTTTATCACCGCCGGGATCACCGGGATCATGATTCATTTTCTGGACAAAACCGGAAAATCTGACCAGGAAGCAAAGCCCGGGATCCCCCTGGAACCCCTTGTCTGCCAAATGCAGACCGGGTCTGATCCGGCACTCCTTCAAAGCCGGCCTTCTCCAGGAGCGAGAATCAAAGCCGGCATGAGCTATGCTTTTGATGGACTGTTCCGGGACATTGCCGGCTGGTTTCTGGCCGGAATAGTTCTGGCAGGGGTATTGTCCGTATTCTTGACCCCTGATATGGTTGACCAGTGGATGGGCAATGCAGCAGTTTCCATGCTGATCATGCTTGTGGTGGCTGTGCCTTTATATGTCTGCGCTACTGCTTCCACGCCCATTGCCGCGGCTCTTGTGGCCGGCGGGCTGAACCCCGGGGCCGCCCTGGTTTTTCTACTGGCCGGGCCGGTCACCAATGCCGCTTCTCTGGCCGTGGTTGTCAGGATCCTGGGCAAAAAGGCAGCCTTTTTATACCTGGCCGGGATAATCATCTGTTCCCTGGGTCTGGGCTTTCTGACAAATCTGGTATACGCGGGCCTGGTTCCAGACCCGGAACTGATCCAGCCGGACCAGGAAAATTACGGTCTCATCAGTCTGTTCTCAACGGTAATCCTTCTGGCCCTCAGCGCCAGAGCCGCCCTGACAAAGTTCAGAAGGAGTATTACCCGTTTGTAAGTGATACTGACTCAGGCTCACTTTGGACATAAAAAACAGGTTTTTCCAGCCAGGGGACAGTCCCGGAAGCCAGGGAAAGTCCCCGTGCCTGACCTGAATTTCCTGATTTTTCTCGAAATTTGCAAACAGGTAATGCTCCCAGGTTCAGGTCCTGAGCTTTTCTACCGGCTGACCCGGATTTTTTTCACATCCCTCAAAGGAGCAAAATAGAACCATGAAAGATTCCCTTATCCAGAAACTGGAAAACCATCAGGCGGTTATCGGCATCATCGGACTGGGATATGTAGGCCTTCCCCTGGCCCTGCGCTACCTGGAAACCGGGTTCAATGTTCTGGGCCTGGACATTGACCAGAACAAAATCGACATGATCATGGCCGGCAACAGCTATATCAGACATATCTCCTTTGAGCCGGTCAGACATTCGGTCCAGACCGGCAGGCTCCAGGCCACCACTGACTTTTCCAGGGCCCGGGAAGCAGACGCGCTCATCCTCTGCGTTCCTACTCCCCTGGACAGTCACCGGGAGCCTGATCTGAGCTATGTCATAGCTTCCCTTGAGGAAATCCTGCCCCATCTCAGGCCTGGCCAGGTAATCTCCCTGGAATCCACCACCTATCCGGGCACAACTGAAGAGGAACTCAAGCCCAGAATTGAAAAATCCGGCTTTCAAGTGGGCCGGGATATTTTTCTAGTCTATTCCCCTGAACGAGAGGATCCCGGCAATCCAGACTTCAACACCCGGACCATTCCCAAGGTCTGCGGTGGTGTTACCAGCAGCTGTGCTGCAGTGGGCCTGGCCCTTTATCAGGGCATCATCGACAAAGTGGTTCCGGTGTCCTCCACCAGGGCGGCAGAAGCGGTCAAACTCATGGAAAACATTTTCAGAAGCGTGAACATCGCCCTGGTCAATGAACTGAAGCTGGCCTTCATGAAAATGGATATTGACGTGTTCGAAGTCATCCGGGCTGCTTCCACCAAGCCTTTCGGCTTCATGCCCTTTTATCCTGGCCCGGGTCTGGGCGGGCACTGCATACCCATTGATCCCTTCTACCTGACCTGGAAAGCAAGAGAGTATGATGTGGCCACACGCTTCATCGAGCTGGCCGGGGAAATCAACACTTCCATGCCCTATTTCGTGGTCCAGAGGACAGCGGAAGTCCTGAATCATCTGGAAAAACCCGTCAAAAATTCCAGGATCCTGCTCCTGGGCCTGGCTTACAAGGCTGATGTGGACGATGACCGGGAATCCCCCACCTACAAGATCATGCAGCTTCTGGAGGACCGGGGGGCCAGGGTGGACTATAATGATCCCTTTGTACCCAGAATCAGACCCTCCAGGGAATATTCCCACTTCAGCGGACGTGAATCCAGACCGGTCTCGGGTGATTACGATCTTATGATTCTTTGCACTGCCCATGCAGCCTACCGGGATCTGGACCCTGAGCAGCTGTCCTGCCCTGTCCTTGACACCAGGGGGTTTTTCCCGGATATTGGAAACAAAATCTTCAGATCCTGAACATCAAATCCAGGGAGGACAAGATGCCTGTTGTCAGCCTGGAGCAGCTCAGACCCGGTCTGGTCCTGGCCGCAGACATGAAAACCGTTCATGGTCGTCTCCTGGCCGGGTCTGGGTCGAAAGTCACTGCCGAACTGCTGAAAATCGCCAGGATATGGGGAATCACAGAAGCTGAAGTAGAAGAAAGCATTTCAGACAAATCCCTGTCAGATCCCCTGGCAGATCTTAGCCAGAAACAGTTAAAGCTGTTAAATGCCCTGATTGCCTGGAGATTCGCCCTGAGCAGGGAAAGTTCGCCCTGGCTTAAACATCTGAAAAAAATTTCCAGGAACCGGGCTGCCCAGGAAATGCTGACCCAGGACCCTGAACAGGTGGTTATTAAGTACAGAGGCCGGAAAATTCATTCTCAGAACTGCAGGACCCTGTCCCGGCCTGCTGAAGCATCCTCCCTGGAATCGGTGATCCAAAACGAGGTTCAGCTGGCCTCCCTGCCGGCTGTCTTCCATGAAATCGTCCGGGTCATGAATGATCCCCTGAGTTCAGCCGCGCACATAGCTGAAGTCATCAGCCGGGACACCAGTCTTTCCTCCAGAATGCTCAGACTGGTGAACAGTTCATTTTACAGCTTCATGTCCAGGATCGACACCCTGTCCCGGGCAGTGACCATTGTGGGCACTGTGGAAATAACCAACCTGGCCATGGGCATCTCGGTCATTTCCAGGTTCAGGGATATCCCGGAAGAACTGGTGGACATGCGCGGTTTCTGGGAACACAGCATTGCCGCAGGCGTCATAGCCAGGATACTGGCCACCAGAACAAAGCATCCCGGTCTGGAACAGGTCTTTGTGGGCGGTCTGCTCCACGATCTGGGCCGTCTGGTGCTCATACGGCATTACCCTGAAATCTGTGCCGCCATGTTTGAATATTCCACAGCCCGCCCCTCAGCTCTGCAGGATCTGGAAAAGCAGGTTCTGGGCTACCATCATGCCTCCCTTGGAGCCGGACTGCTCAGGGAGTGGAAAATCCCGGCAAGTCTACAGTCCATGGTGGGCGGCCACCATGATTTACTGCCTGAAGCAGCTGATCCAGCATTACTCATCCATATCGCTGACATCTTATCCCATGCCCTGGGTCTGGGCAGCAGCGGCTCCAGAAGGGTCCCCCGGATCAACCCCGGGATCTGGGAAAAAACAGGGCTGCCCTTAAGCACTCTGCCTTCACTGGTTTCCCAGGCTGAAAACCAGATCCGGGATCTCATGCGCATCATTGTCCAGGAGAACGGGCATGCAGGATGAAGAAAGGATCAAAAAACTCGAGGCCAGACTTAAATACTACCAGGAAGCCCACAGAGAAATCCTGGACATCCTCAATTCCACTGCTGAACAGGGCGATTTTTATCCTGAACACGGCCGTTTCACTGACAAAGAAGATGTTCTCAGAGACAGCGCCTCAAGAATCAAGCGCATTGCTCCCTTTCAATACCTGGGTTTCTGGTTGGTGGATGAAAGCACCCATGATTTTTATCTGGCTCACCAGGTTCCGGAAGACTCGGCGGTTTTCCTTGGCCAGGAATTCAGCCGTCTGACTGATCAGGGCCTCATTACCCTGGCCATTTCAGGAGAAAAGCCGGTGTTTGCGTCCAGCAGCCGGGGTAATGAGCGGTTAATGATCCAGGTCATTGCCACCAGTTCAAGGGTGCGGGGCATTTTTATGGGAAGCCTGCGCTACCGCGACAACCTGCCTGATGCCACCATCCCTTTGATCATGATCCTCTGTTACAGCTGCGCCTCCTCTCTGGAAGCCCTGGAACTCTACAGCCTGCTCAGGAAAAAAAATCAAGCCCTCCAGGAAAGGGAAAACCGGCTGGCCAATGTCATGACCGCCATCAACGAAGGCATCTGGGACTGGCATCTGCCTTCAGGAAAGCTCTATTTTGACGACAGGTACTATACCATGGCCGGGTACCAGCCTGGAGAGTTTCCCAGCACCCTGGAGGAATTCAGAAAAAGAGTCCATCCGGATGATTATCCCAAACTGCAGCTGGCCATTGATCAGCATTTCTCCGGGGAAAAAAAGCAGCTGGACTGGGTATTCAGGTTTTTGAAGAAGGACGGCAACTGGCTGTGGACCAGGGGCAGAGGCAAGGCCATCCAGCGCGATGAACAGGGTGTACCCTTGCGCATGGTGGGCACGCATACGGACATCAGCGACCGTATGGAGGCTGAACAGAATATGCTGGACAGCCAGAAGCGCTACCGCATGCTCTCTGAGCTGACCATGGAAGGAATCATCATCCACAAGCAGGGCATAGTCCGGGACGTCAATAAAGCTGCGGTTAGAATCCTGGGTTATTCCAGGAAGGAAATCCTGGGCAGAGATATTGTCACTTTGGCCTTTAACTCTGAAGATCACGGGCTTATCCGGGAAAACATCCAGAAAGAACATGCCGGGCCTTATGTGGCCCGCGGCATCAGAAAAGACGGCAGCTGGTTCTATGCTGAAATTGAAGCCAGAAATTTCAGAGACGGCAATGAGGAGCTCCGGGTGGGGGCCATCCGGGACATCACTGAGCGCAAAAAGGCCGAACAAGCCCTGATCCAGTCCCATGAACGCCTGGAAACAGTTCTGAACAGCATCCAGGCCATGGTTTACATTGTTGATCTGGATAACCATGAGATAATTTTCTGTAATGAGTACGCCAGACAGGAATTCGGGGAAATAGTTGGACGCAGATGCTGGGAAGTTATCCAGACTGATCAGACAGGCCCCTGCAGGTTCTGTAACTTTTCCGGGCTTCTCAGGGAAGACGGCAGCCCCGGCCAGGCGGTTTCCAGGGAAATCAAAGACCAGAGAACCGGAAAATGGTACGACTGCCGGGCCCGGGCCATCCACTGGACTGACGGCCGCATTGTCCGGCTGCAGATTGCCTCTGATATCACCCAGCGCAAGCTGGATCAGGAAAGGCTGAACAGGATCAACACCCAGCTGGAAAAGGCGCTTGCGGAAAAGGACAAATTCTTTTCCATCATCGCCCATGATCTAAAATCTCCCATGTCCGGGCTGCTCAGTCTGTCCGGCATGATGGCTGAAGACTCAGGGAAATGGACAGCCCATGAAATGCAGGAAGCCGGCACCAGCCTGCATAAATCAGCCAAAAACCTGTTCGCCCTGCTGGAAAATCTTCTGCAGTGGTCAAGGATGCAGCGCGGGCTGATCAAATACCGGCCTGAACACAAAAAACTGAAAGACCTTCTGGAAGCCGGCGTCAATGTGCTGATTTCCGTGGCTTCCCAGAAAGATATTAACATCACCAGCAAAATTCCTGACCAGCTCATGGTCATGGCTGATGACTTCATGATCAGCACCGTGATCCGCAACCTGGTCTCCAATGCAGTGAAGTTCACCCCCAGAGGCGGCAGCATCATTATTTCGGCCAGGGCTGAGCAGGACATGGTCCGGGTTTCTTTCCAGGACAGCGGCATCGGCATGGAACAGAGCCAGATCCAGTCCCTTTTCTGTCTGGAAAACAAGACCTCCAGGCCCGGCACTGAGGGAGAAACCAGTACCGGCCTGGGACTCGTCCTGTGCAGGGATTTCGTGCACAGGCACGGGGGCAGCCTGGATATTCAAAGCAGTGCTTCGCAGGGCACCACGGTCAGTTTCACCCTGCCCCGGGCATTTGGTGAACATTAAGCCTTTTTGACAACCTGCCAAAAGATACTATGTTGATTCCGCTGATACTGAATTAAGGGGGCATTACCTGTTTGTAAATTTCGAGATAAATCAGGAAATTCAGGTCAGGCACGGG
>CAZHCY010000059.1:0-10793 GCA_964531185.1 uncultured Desulfovibrionales bacterium
AGATAAAGAAATCAGGCTGTTGAAGCTGATAATGATGCTGACATTCAGGATTCTGGAAATTGTCAGTAAATACAAGACGTTGATAGAGAATTTTTGACTGTCAAGGTGGAGCAGTAATGAAGCAAATTGAAGAGCTTAGTAAATTACTGGTGGAATTTTATGAAAAGTTTTCCTCCTGGGAGCACGGAGTTGTCCGCGGGGAACCCTTGACCCTGTCCCAGATGCATACCGTGGAGATTCTAAGTGCTCAGGGCGCCCTTGCAATGAAAGAACTGGCAGAAAAGATGGGGATAACCACCGGAACACTGACTGTGCTGGTGGACCGTTTGGAAGAGGCTGGAATGGTTGAAAGAAAACCACACGAAACCGACAGGCGTTCCATCAGGGTACAGCTTACGGAAAAAGGCCGAGCCCATGCCAGGGATCATCACAAACTGCATAACCACCTGACCAGGGAGCTGACATCTGACATGAGCCCGGAAGAAATGGAAGCCCTGGCTGGGTGCCTGCGAAAAATGCTTGTCAATTTCTAAGATCTGCCTGCAGGAAGACAACAGGAAACAATTCAGCAAAAAGCAATTTCTTCAGCCTTTGTTCCTGCTGACACCTGATCTCTGACTTCCGGCTTTTGCGACTGCAACAAGTTTTTGCAGTAAAAATACTGTATCTCCGGCCTGGCAGGATCATGCTGCCCGGGGATGGTCCCAGTGACAATGTCTTAAAATATCCTGGGAGCATCCTGTTTTTTTTCTGCAGCAATGAATGATTATTGTTCTTTGCTCAGTTTCTTTTGGGGCAGTTTTTGTTTTCCAGGCATTCCTTAAGGGTGGAAACCCCGCAGGAATGGGTCATGACCACTGGAATATTTTCAGCCCTGGCCGCTTCCAGAGCGATTTTCCTGGCGCTGTGAGACACCTTGCCAGTGAAGATGATCAACAGATCAACATTGCCTACCCGGTCGCTGATACTGTTTTCCTTGCCGGTGAACATCTTGAGCTTGTATCCGGCCCTGCCTGCTGTCTTTTTGTAATGGGGCTGGAGCCGGTCCATGCCTCCTACCAGTGCCGCAGTCATGTTATTCTCCTTTGCGATCCAGGGCTAAAACGTTTGGAGTTCCTGGAAAAGCCCTCTCTGACCAGGTTGATGAGCCGGACGTATTCTTCCAGGCTTTCCTGACCGGAGTTGGATACTTTTTCAATTTCTTTCCCGATT
Organism: uncultured Desulfovibrionales bacterium; assembly: GCA_964531185.1. Classification (GTDB taxonomy): domain Bacteria; phylum Desulfobacterota; class Desulfovibrionia; order Desulfovibrionales; family Desulfonatronovibrionaceae; genus CAZHCY01. The sequence goes on from CAZHCY010000059.1 coordinate 1,213, forward strand.
TCCTTGTTGGCGGATCTGATGCTTCCCAGACTGACTTTCATAAACATGACCTTCCTCCTTTTTGTAATTGATTTTCAGAATCAATATCTAAAAGAAAAAAGGTTGTCAACAATAAATTATTTTTGGGCGGGAATATTTTTTCTTTGTTTGTAATGGTCTGAATAAACAGGAAAAATTTCTGGACTACAACAAGTATGTCCACCATATGGTGAACAGTGGCAGACAATTATCCGGCCCTGGTCCTGGATCGGGTTTTCCAGAGAGAAAGGGCCGCAAGTCAGAAAATCAGCAGGGAGGAAGAAACAGGAAGGTGTTTAAAGGATAATGCTTAATGGTCCTGGGGCAGGGTCTTACTCAGCCTGTTCCCGGATGAGTTCCATGAGATCATCCAGGGACAGTTTGGTTCCGGCATCAGTGCCGGCCAGAAGATCGCCGGCCAGATCCCGCTTGTGCTGATGCAGTTTGAGAATCTTTTCTTCAATGGTGTTTCTGCTAATCAGGCGGTAAATGGTTACCGGCCTTTTCTGGCCTATGCGGTGGGCCCGGTCCGAGGCCTGGTCCTCCACAGCCGGATTCCACCAGGGATCCAAGTGGATGACGTAATCGGCAGCTGTAAGGTTCAAGCCGAATCCTCCGGCTTTGAGGCTGATGAGAAACAGATCCCCTTCTCCGGCCTGAAAGGCGTTGATTGCCTTTTGCCTGGCCCTGGGCGGAGTGGATCCGTCCAGGTACTGGTATGTGATTTTTTTCTGGTCCAGATGTTTTCTGACCACACTCAGATGGTCCACAAACTGGCTGAAAATCAGGGCCTGGTGGCTGTTTTCCAGAAGTTCTTTCAGGATTTCATCCAGAGCTTCCAGCTTGGATCCGGACAGGCCGCTGTCAGGCATGACCAGTTCAGGGTGGCAGCAGGCCCGGCGCAGGCGCATGATCTCGGCAAGCATTCTGATCCTGGTCTGACCCGGCTTGTCTTCGGCACTGGAAACGTTTTCCAGGGCCTGACGTCTGATGGCCTCATACAAGGCTGTCTCTTCAGGGCTCATATCAATTTTTACGTCTATTTCGGTCTTTTCCGGAAGCTCGGAAATGACTTCGCTTTTGAGACGCCTCAGAATAAAGGGCCGGATGAGTTTCTTCAGCCGCCTGCCTGCCTCAGGATGGGTATTGTTCTGGATGGGGGCGGCGAAGTTGCGGTTGAACCGTTCCAGGGAACCCAGAAGTCCAGGGTTGATGAAATTGAACAGGTTCCACAGCTCCCCCAGATGGTTTTCTATGGGGGTGCCGGTGGTTATCATCCTGAACCCGGCTTCCAGGCTCATGGCCGCCCTGGAGCGCTTGGTGAAATAATTTTTTATGGCCTGGGCTTCATCAGCCACAATCACATTCCAGGACACCCGGGCCAGGGCCTCTGCTTCAGTCTGCAGCAGTCCATAGCTGCAGACAATGAGCTCCATTGGACCGGCCTGGTCAAGCATTTCACCGCGGTTGCCCGGCCCGAACTGCATTGCCCGCAGGGACGGAGCAAACCTGGCTGCCTCCTCCAGCCAGTTGGCACATACCGAAGTGGGGGCCAGGATCAGACAGGGGCCCTGTCTGGCCCGACTTAGAATAAGAGCCAGGGCCTGAACGGTTTTGCCAAGGCCCATATCATCGGCCAGGCAGGCTCCGGCTCCCCAGTGGGCAAGCCTGGCCAGCCATTCAAAACCTTCCACCTGGTAAGGCCTTAATTCAGCCCGCAGGGAAGAGGGAGGCTTGGGCTGGATTTCCATAGCCTGCTCCATGTTCTGCAGAAGCTTTTGCCAGGGCCCGGAATCCTTGACCTGCATGCCGGACAGGGCGTCATTCACAGCTGGAGCAGCCAGGCGGTGAAATCTGCCTTTATCTCCATACTGGCTGATGGCTTCCAGACGCTTGCGCAGATCAGCAGTCAGGGTCAGAAAATTTTCCTGATCAAGCTGAACAAACCGGCCCGGGCTCTGCTGCAGCATCTTGAGCAGACGGTCCATTTCAAGGACCTGACCGTCATCAAGCTCAAGGCTGCCCTCCAGGCTGAACCAGTCCCGGCGGGTCTTTACCTTGAGGTTCATCCTGTTTGTTCCGGCTGGGGAGGTGACTTTGAAAGGTTTGCCTTCCGGCCATTCCAGGATGATCTCATCCCCCATATCCTGAAGCTGGACCAGGGTTTCCAGGCAGGTTTCCTGATCCTCCACAAGCCAGGACCAGTCAGCATCCGGATCCAGAAAGGGACATTTATGGAAAACAGCCTGGACCGCCTGCTGCTCATCTTCCAGAGATCTGACCGCGCAGTACTGTTGGCCGTTTACCTGGGCAAAGAGGGTTTTTCCTCCCTGGCCGGGTCTAATGAGAAGGTTGCTGCCGGGTATGGGGCGAAGAAACATTTCCACTTTGAGTCCCTGGCCCATGGGCTGCAGGCGAAGCACCGGCCGGGGGTCTGCCCGGGTTTTTTCGGCCTGGCCTGCTGAGGCGCCGCCTATGCTTGAATGCACAGTGAGCAGGGACGCCACCTGTTCCACACTCTCCACCACCTTTTGCTTAGCTTTCTCCGGAACCTTCAGCCCCTTGGCTCCCAGCAGAGTGGCTGCCTTGAGATGGGCTTCGCTGAAATGGATCAGAACAAGGGTATGGGAGCCCTCTTTGAAAACAGACAGGGGATTATTCATGTCTGGAAAAGGATTCAGACAGAGTCTGATGCCCTGGCTTTCTTCCAGGACCTGAAGCACAGGTTCTCTCAGCTGGACATCCACTGGATGGGTCAGGTCATGTTCCCAGAAAACCAGGGGATGGCCTGCTGCAGCCAGAAGGGACTGATTTATCGAGTAGCTGTCAACCAGGGTATGGGCGTGGTAATTGTGCATTCCAGAGGCCATGGCTGCGCAGACGCGCCGGTCATGTTCGCTGAGATAGTCAAAATCTTCCTGATCGAAGATGAGCCTGTACAGGGAAACCTCCCTTCCCTTGGACCAGTTGCCGCTTTTGGTCATTTTCTGTTCCCTGGGTTCAAGCCTGTAAGTTGGACCCACCGGAACAAGCCGCCAGGCAAGACGTCTGCTGTTTTCCCCCGGGGCTGTGCTGGCCCCGGAACCGGCTGAAACAAGGTTTTTCAGGGAATCCAGGGTCAGTTCCCATGACTGCTTGGGCTGGATGAGGTCAGCCAGAGCAAAGGGAAAATTCTGCAGGTATTTTTCAGGCAGAGCTTTCAAAGGCCCTTTTTCTCCCAGCCGGTCCAGAAGCCGGGCCGCTTGTACAGCAAAAAATGCATAGCCTGCCCTGTGCGCTTTTTTGACGCAGGCAACCATGCTTTTCATCCTCTGCTGTCCAGGGTTACGTCCCAGCCAGTACAGGCTGAGGAGCTGGAAAAAACAGGGGTATGGCCAGGTGGAGGCATCCAGTTTACCCGCAAAAAGTTCTGATTTATCAATGCTAAGCTGACCGGTGAGCACTTCAACCGTATGGGCAAGGACTTCCTGGGAGACATAAAAGGGATCGTAAAGCTTCTGCCTGTTCATGTACTCGCTGTTTTTCCGGATAAAGGAGTAATCATCCGGGCCTCCCCGGGCCAGCAGGGCCAGGCTGTGCAGGACTCCGGACAGACCCGGCAGAAAGATTTTTCTTTTGCGGGTCAGCTTTTTAATGTTCTTCAGGGCCAGGTCAAATTTATCCAGGGCCGGGTTCAGTTCACCCTGGACAAGGGTCAGGGCGGCCATGAAGGGGAGCACGCCATAGCCCGCGAATTGCTGGGCAAGGCTGCTTAATTCTTCCGTTCTGCCCAGAAGGAGATAGATTTCGGCCAGGGTAGTGACAGGTTCCAGCCCTGGTGCCTGCATGCCCGGGAATAAGCTGGCAGACTGGTCCATTACAAAGGGATCTAAGGACAGCCGCTGGGCGTGAAGGGTCAGGTGAAAGCCCAGGGCCTGGTAGACAATGTTGTCAGGCACCCGCTTGAGCCACTCCTGGTCCCAGGGGTCGAGACACAGGTCGCTGAAATTTTTGCTGGACTGACTGTAATTAAGAATCCATGGAAATTTTTTCCGGTCCAGGAGTTTGAGCAGGCCCTGATAGTTTTCTGTGTAAAGGGCATTGCGCATATCTGTGACTTCCGGGGAGAAGTCTGGATCATTGTGCGTAAAAACAAAATAACTCCAGGGCAGGGCTTCCTCCAGAAGAATCAGGACATCCCAGTACTCTCCCCGGGCAGCCAGCTGCCTGGCCGGGACCTCTCTGAAGGGCTCGGGACATTTGATTTTCTCTCTTCTGCTCTGCACAATCCCTAAGGATTCCAGTCTGTTCACCTGCTTTCTGTCGGTTTTGGCGGCCAGCTTTTTCCCTCCGGGCTTGAGAGCAGACAGCATCCTGCGCAGGGCTTCCAGCGGGATGAAAAAAGAGGCCACAGACAGGGTGCGGATGACTCTTTTGTCTTCCACTGACAATTCTTGGTAATTTTGACAGACTTGCTTGAGATCAGGTTTGTTTTTCTTTTTGGCCATGATTTTCGAAGTAATGGCTTGATGGTTGTCATTTAGCTGCTGCTGTGCAGCGCCATAATCCTGCCCGGCATGGTAACCGTTTAGCCCTTTTTAAGGGAGCAGGGGACAGTCCGGCACCCACTTGAGTCGTCAGTAACAACTCATACCTGGAAATATCCACTCAAGTGGGTGCCGGACTGTCCCCCTCCGGGCTGTATGCCTCCGGGCAGACGCCGTGCCTCATGCAAACGGCTAAAGTGTTACCCGGCATGCTATTTTTTCCAGAAATCCGGAGTCATGAGGACGATGATGGTGAATATTTCCAGTCGCCCCAGGAGCATACACAAGGTGAGAATCCATTTGGCAGCCAGAGGCAGATGGGCAAAGCTGGAGGCCGGGCCCACATGTCCGAATCCAGGCCCGATATTGCTGATGCAGGCCAGCACAGAGGTAACTGAAGTGGTAAAATCTACTCCTGAGGCTGCCACGAACAGGGAAGCCAGCCCCATAAGCAGAATATACATGAGAATGAACCCCACAACAGAGCTTAAGACCTCCTCCTTGACCAGGGTTTTGCCCAGTTTGACAGGCCTGACTGCGTGAGGGTGGATTATCCTGAAGATTTCCCGGTAGGCCAGCTTGAGCATGAGTACAATTCTTATACATTTGATCCCCCCGGCAGTGGACCCGGCACATCCTCCGATAAACATGCACAGAAGAATGATTATCTGGACAAGACAAGGCCAGAGCAGATAGTCATAAGTGACAAACCCGGTGCTGGAAATGATGGAGACCACTTGAAAAGCGCTCAGACGCAGGGCCTGTTCAAAGCTGACCTGTTCATGCCAGTAAACACTTGCAGCAGACAGGGAGATAAACACCAGGATGACAGCTGTGAAAAAGCGAAGCTCAGGGCTTTTCCAGGCGTCCCTGATTTTGCCGGTGAGGACCTTGTAGTGCAGGGCAAAACTCACTGCGCAAAGAAACATGAACAGGGTGATTACCCATTCCACATACGGACTGGCAAAATGAGCAATGGAGGCGTTTTTATTGGAAAAACCTCCTGTGGCAACTGTGCCGAAGGTCTGGCACAGGGAATCCATAAGGTCAAGCCCTCCCAGCAGAAGCAGCCCGGCCAGGATCACAGTAAAAAGCAGATATACCTTCCACAGGAGCATGGCTGTTTCGCTGATTCTTGGCTTGAGCTTGTCCGGAGATGGGCCTGAAACCTCAGCCTTATAAAGCTGCATGCCTCCCACCCCGATAAGGGGCAGCACAGCCAGGGACAGAACAATAATTCCCATGCCCCCGAGCCAGTGAGTGAAGCTTCTCCACATGAGCATGCCAGGAGGAAGGGCTTCAATGTTGTTCAGAACTGAAGCTCCAGTGGTGGTAAAACCTGAAAAGGACTCAAACACGGCGTCTGTAATGGACATGAACCCGCCCAGGATATAGGGCAGAGAGCCTGCAATCCCTGTGGCGGTCCAGGCCAAGGCAACAATGAATATTCCTTCTCTGTGGCTGATGCCCTGGGCGGTGTTTTTCCTGAAGCTTAGATGCAGCAGCAGCCCTGCAATGATGACAATGTTTGCCGACCAGAACAGGGGGACAAGACCGGAATCATTGAAATAAAGAGAGAAAATCAGAGGAAAAAGCATGGACAGACCAATAAACAGCAAGAGCAGCCCCAAAAGTGAGGCCATGTATTTCCAGTGCATTTAGAAATACTCCATTTTGGCGGTCAGGCTTTTTTCCAGTCTGTCAATGCACTGTCTGGAGGCCAAAAGGGTTATTCTGTCGCCGGACCGGATTACTGTATCCCCTGAAGGGATGATGGCCTCCTGGTTGCGCAGGATGGCCAGGACAAGGGATCCCTGAGGCAGGTCCAGGTCTTTGATGCTTTTTCCGGCAATTTTGCCCTGGTTTTTGATGACGGCCTCCATCACGTCAATGTCTTCTCTGATGGCCACTGCAGAAATAATGGATCCCTTGCGCACGTGATTGAGAATGCTGTTTACAGCTGAAAGCCTGGGACTGACAATGTGTTTAAGGCCAATGGTCCTGACCAGTTGAGTGTATTCAGGTTTGTTGATCCTGGTGATGGTCATCCCGGCTCCCAGTTTTCTGGCCAGCAGGGAGCTCAGGATGTTGGTTTCATCATCTTTGGTCAGGGTGGCCACCAGATCCATATCCTTGATGTTTTCCTCCAGGAGAATATCCTGGTTAGTGCCGTCCCCGTGAATAACCAGGGTCTTGTCCAGTTTCTCAGAGTTGGTTCTGCAGTTTTTTTCATTTATGTCCAGAAGCTTGACTGTGAATGCTCTTTTTTCCAGAAATTCCGCCAGGCGAAACCCGATATTTCCTCCGCCGATGACCATTATTTTTCTGATCAGGTTAAACCTTGCTCCCAGGCTGTCAGCCACTTTTTCCAGGTCTTTGTCTCTGCAGGCTATATATGCCAGATCTGCGTTTCTGAACCTGTCCGTGCCTGTAGGGATGATGAGTTTTTCAGAACGGACAATGGCTGCCACAATCAAGTCTTCAATCTCCAGCCTGTCCCGGACATCCATCAGGGAAACGTTTTCCAGGACTGAATCCTTTTCTACCATGACCCCCATGAGCTTGATCCTGCCGTCGGCAAAATCATTGACTTCCACTGCGCCCGGGGCGCGCATGATCCGGTAGATGCTCTGGACCACTTCAATCTCAGGGTTGATGACCATGCTGATGCCCAGGTTTTCAGTCCACAGTTCCTGGAAGTTGAAGTATTCATCATTTCTGATTCTGGCCAGCTTCAGGGTGCCAGGAGACAGGAGATTGGCAAAGGCGCAGGCTATGAGGTTGGTTTCGTCGCTGTCGGTTACAGCCATGAGAATGGAAGCTTCAGTGACTCCGGCTTTTTTCAGAACTTCAGGACTGCTGCCGGAACCTTCCAGGGTCTGAACATCCAGCTGTTCAGCCGCCTGGATTAAAGGTTTTTCATTGCGGTCTACAAGGACGACGTCTTTTTTTTCCTGGGCCAGGCGCCCGGCAATATTCAGCCCCACATGGCCGGCTCCAATGATTATTATGCGCATAAAGCATTCTAAAGTTGTGCGGTTTTGCCGGAATCTGCCGGACCAGTGTCAGATTTGCAGGTCAGGCAATACCGGTTATGGTACCATCTGGCAATGGCTGGAGCCTTGTTGAACAGGATCACGCCCATGACTGCAGTGGCCAGGATATATATGCCGCTGAAAATTCTCAGCTGGGGAGCAGCCAGGCTGGCGATGATGGCTGAGAATTCCCCCCTCTGGATCATGGAAAAAGCGGCCCTGCAGGATGATTTTCTGCTCAGTCCGAAGAGCTTTCCTCCGTAAAAGGCGGTGATGGCTTTGCCTGCAAAGGCCCAGACCAGCAGAACAGCCATCATTAACATAAAAGGAACTCCCTGTCCGAAATCAATGGTTGTGCCGAACCAGAAAAAGAAAAAGGGCAGGGTCAGGTTTCTGATGGGAACCAGAAGTCCTTCCAGATCAGCTGATCGTCCGGTTTCAGAAAGCATTACCCCGGCCAGAAAGGCCCCCAGCACTTCAGAAAGCCCCAGGGCAATGGCCAGACCGGCATAGGCCAGGGCTATGCCTACGGCCATGAGGGGCATAAAATCGCTTTTGAGATGTCTGGCCACAAAGTCGTTCATTTTTTTGAACCCAAAATGGCCGATGACAATGGCCCCGGCCAGCAAAACAAGGATTTTGGCCAGAAGCAGGACCATGAACAGCAGGGACATGTCTTCCCCGCCTTGAACTGCAGCAATGAAGGAGACCAGAACCGGAGCCACCAGATCCTCAAAAATTAGCAGAGCCAGAATGAATTCTGCCTCCGGGCTGGCCAGCCTTTTCTTTTCCTCCAGCATTTTGGCTGAAATGGAAGAGCTGGTGGCATAGGCCACGGAACCAATAATAAAGGATGACATAAAATCAAGGCCGAAAAGCAGGGCTGCGCCCATGGCCACGCCCAGATTCAGGGCTATGTCCATGAAGCCGGCCGGCCAGATTTTTTTGGAAATATTGACCATTCTGGACAAAGGGAATTCCAGTCCCAGAATAAAGAAAAGCAGGACAATGCCTATTTCAGCCACAACATGCACTGTATGGTTGTCAGTGAAAAATGAAGAAACCGCCACGCCCAGAACAATGTATACCAGTACAGAGGGCAGTCTGAGCTTCTGGGAGGTAAAACTCACCAGAAAACAAACGCACAGGATCAGTCCGGCCAGTAAAAGAAAAGGGATGTTTTCCAAGGGGATTTCCTCTGAATGAAATTTCAGTTTACACCTTTTTTGTGCATAATGATTCCAGATTCTTGGTCTGATCTCTGGTACCGATGACCATGAGCACGTCTCCGGGCAGGATGACTTCCTCGACTTCAGGGCTGCCGATCATTGTATCGCCTCTCTGGATGCCGATGATGGTGGTCCCGGTTCTGGTTCTAATTTTTGAGTCTATGATCTTTTTGTTGGCAATGCAGCTGTCCGGGGTGACCTTGAGCCATTCCATGCGAATATTTTTCAAAAGCAGCTCCATTTTATCATCAGCCACAGGCTGATAATCCACACCCAGCAGCAGGGTGCCGAATTTTCTTGCCTCCTCATCATTCATATCCATGGTGAAGTCAGGTTCATCTGCATCCTTATCCTTGAAATGATAGATCTCCCTGGTGCCTGTCTGGTGCAGGATCACCACCACATGATCTTTTTCCGAGGTGGTGAAGCTGTAGCGTTTGCCTATGCCCGGCAGCTCCGTAGTTTTAATCTGCATTGTGTCCTCCGGTGGATTAAAATTTTAAATGACTGTCTGATGACCGGTCAGTCAAAAGTTATTGAGCATGTACCTGTGTATTACAGCGGTGCTGTCAATTCTAAAATACTGCAGGACTGGCATCATGTGGTCATGAGAAAATGGGTAACAGTTCAGCCCTTTTTAAGGAAAGCAAGGCACCCCAGCGCTTGTTTTTTGGTTGATGTAAACACAGACCTGGAAAAACAAGCTCTGGGAGAGCCGGTCCCTGTGCCTCATGCAAATGGCTGAACTGTTACCGGATAATTACCAATACTGA
>CAZHCY010000060.1:0-10773 GCA_964531185.1 uncultured Desulfovibrionales bacterium
AAGGAGCATCATCTCCCCCGGCCACAACATCGGCTACACTGTTGTCTCCGCCCACCAGAAAACTGATGCCCGGTATGACTGATCCTCCATCTCCGTACATAATATTGTACCCCACCAGCATGTACATGATGCTGGCCAGAGAATACAAAGTGATGTTCTTGGTGAGTATTTCCACGGTATTCTTGGATCTGACCAGGCCGGCTTCAAGCATGGCAAATCCGGCAGCCATCCACATGACCAGAAGTCCGGACAGCAGAAAATAAAAAGTATCCAGCGCATAACTGAGTTCAAGAAAATTTTCCATCATTATCCTCCTGTTTATTCAAATTTGTAATTCAACCCTAATGGATCAATCGCCATAAAAATAAGACCCAGGTCCTGCCTTTTGCGCATTTTTCCTGGAAATAGCCATAGATAAAGACTTTTCAGAATAAATTTGCCAAATTTCCATGTCCCTTCCTCCTGAGATTATTTTATTCTTTTCAATGCCTTTACCCCCATTTAGCAAACATAGTGCCACAGACATAACAGCCTGTAACAACAGTATTTTTTTCTCAGACCCTAAAACGTCTTTACAATTTTGCAAATATATTGAACAAGAGTTCTTCATATTAGTAAGAAATTTCTCCTGACCCCAGGGCCTGGACAGACAGGTCCTTTAAAAATCACCTGCAAGGCATAAGCCTGGTCTGTCCTGCGCCCGGTCTAATGCTGATCAGGGCGGTCTTTGGGGCAAAACAGCCGGACTGCTTTAAAAGGCCCGGCCCAGCAAAAATCTCCGGGCACTGCCCGGCTGCCGGATAAGGATGTCTGCCCGGATCCAGACCCAGGCAACGGGCCGACTTCTGTGGACAAACCAGAGCCTGCTGCCTCAGACCAGGGACAGCCCCTGCCTCGGGAAGCTACTCCCTGTCCAAGCAGTTCTACAATTTTGTATTGGGGTTTATCAGGAAATGACGGTCAAGGCGGGCAGACGGCTGATTACCCAGGTGGTCCGGTCTTTGCTATCGCAATTGATTCAAGAAGTTGTCCAGCCAGGCACCTGCGGCCTGCAGCAGTGCATGCACCTGTTCATGACCCAGGGTCTGCCCTGCAGCCGGGCTGTTGGGAACGGGCCTTGGAATAACCCTAAAGCAAAACTTGCCTTTAAAGGGCAAAGGTGTGCTCTCATGTTTAATATCATCAAGGACGGTCAAGGAATGACAGACCACGAGTTTGATCTGGATAAAATCATCAGCACCAGAAGCATTGAAACCCATTTTCAGCCCATCATTTCCATCAAAAAAAAGCGGATCATAGGCCTGGAAGCTCTGACCCGCGCAACAAACCCGGAAAGCGGCCTGCGCATCTCCCCCCTGGACCTTTTCAAAGCAGCTGAACAGACCGGGAAAACCGTTGAAATCGACCGTTTATGCCGGGACACTGCCTTTGCCGGCTTTGCCCCCATCCACAGGCAGCATCCTGAAATCCTGCTGTTTATCAATTTTGACACTTCTATGGTGGACAAGGGCATAGTGGGCTCGGGCAATTTCCTGCGGATGGCCAGAAAATGCGGCATCAACACTTCCAATATTGTCATTGAGCTGGTTGAATCCAGGGTCAGGGATGTTGAAAGTCTGCTTAAGTTCATCAGCATGTACAGGTCCCTGGGCTTTCTTATTGCCCTGGATGATTTCGGAGCCGGACATTCCAATCTGGAGCGTATCTCCCGCATAAAGCCGGAAATCATTAAGATTGACCGCTCCCTGGTCCAGAATGTGGACCAGGAATTTTACAAGCAGGAAATCCTCCGGGCCATCATCAAGCTCAGCAATCAGCTGGGAGTCATGGTTCTCAGCGAGGGAGTGGAAACATATCAGGAGGTGATGAAGACCCTGGAGTTTGACACTGATCTGCTGCAGGGATTTTTCTTTTCCAGGCCCAGACCGTTCAACAGGCTGGAAATGGCAGGAATTGCAGACAATATCGGCAAAACAGCCTCAGATCATTTCAGTTCTGTCATGAAAAGAATAAAAAAACAGGAGGAGTCGTTTGCTGACTATCAGACCCTGGCTGATTCCATATTGTCCAGGCTTAAAAAAAATCAGGGAAAAGGCAGACTGGAAGAAACCCTGCACCGGCTTATTCAGGACCACTCCAGGATAGAATGCGCCTTTATTCTGGACAGATCAGGCAGACAGAAATCAGCAACCCTTTTGAACAGCCGGGCTTTGTCAAAAACAAAACTCAACTCTTTGTTCAGGCCTGCGGACAGGGGAGACGACCATTCTCTCAAGGATTACTATGTCTACCTCAGGGCCGGCCTGGAGCAGTTCATCACCGAGACCTATATCTCCCTGGCCACGGGAAACCTCTGCCGGACCATTGCCCTGTCCTGCACCCTTGATGAGGAAGAAGAAGCAATCCTGTGCCTGGACATGAAGGAAAATCATTTAAACTGAACCTGAGCTCCAGACAGCCGGCAATTACTGGGATTTAATCCTGAAAGCCTGTCTGGTTTCAGCCCTGCCCACTCTTTCAAAGGGTCGGGGTCACTGCACATTGGGCCAGGCCTTGATAATGGCCTGAACCAGGGTGGCCAGGGGTATGGCAAAGAAAACCCCCCAAAAACCCCACAGCCCCCCGAAAATAAGAATGGAGGCAATGACTCCCACGGGATGGATATCCACTACTTCAGCCAGCAGCAAAGGAGCCAGGACATTTCCGTCCAGCATCTGGATAATGGCATATGCAATCAGAATCCAGATGAACTCAGAGCCAAAACCCCATTGAAAATAGGCCACCAATGCCACGGGCAGGGTAGCCACTGCTGCCCCCACATAAGGGATTAGCACAGAAAAGCCTACAATGGCCCCCAGCAGTATGGCATACTGCAGATTGAACAGGGTAAAGACCATAAAGGTCACCACCCAGACAATGATGATTTCCCAGGTTTTGCCCCGGATATAGTTGGCAATCTGAATGTTTACGTCCTCCCAGACCTGAACCGCCAGGGACAGATCACTGGGCAGAAAGGCAGTAAACCAGCTGATTATTTTATCCCGGTCCTTGAGAAAAAAGAAAACCAGCAGCGGAACAATTATCAGATACACCAGAAGGGTTATAATGCCCACCACAGAAGCCACGGAAATGGAAAGTATTTTCTGGGCCAGCCTGCCCACTTCTCTGCGGATGCCGGAAAAGATTTCAGACACCTGATCTTCCGAGATAAATCTGGGATACTCTTCAGGCAGCTTCAGCAGCATGTACTGAGCTTCACTGATCATACCCGGCAGCTGCTGAACCAGCTGGGTAACTTGCCTGGTCAGAAGAGGAACCACCCAGAATATAATGAAAATAAGGATGAGCATGAAAATAATGAAGCTGATGAGCACCGCCAGAAATCTGGGCACTCCCCTTTTGGTGAACTGTTTCACCACCCCGTCCAGAAGATAGGCTATGACAAGCCCGGCAAAAAAAGGAAGCAGAATCCTGCCCAGAAAATAAACCGTTCCAAATCCCAGCAGCAGCAGTACAGACAGGATGACCACCTGTGGATTGTTGAACTGCCTTTCAAACCATTCCTTGATAATATACATGATCTTGCCTGATAATCATCCAGTTGCAGACAGCTGCCCGTGTTTACAACAAAAAATGAAAATTGACTTAACAAAAATTAACTGAAAGGATAACCATGTTTTGGTTATGATTAGTCGCTCTAAAATCTTTGAACGTAACAGTTTAGCCCTTTTTAGGGCGCAGGGGACAGGCACCCCAGCGCTTGTTTTTCGATGGATGTAAACACAGATTCAGGAAAAACAAGTGCTGGGAGAGCCAGTCCCCGTGCCTCATACAAATGGCTAAACTGTTACCTTTGAACAAGTCTTTGCAGGCAGTTACAGCTCAGCCATTTGCATGAGGCACAGGGACTGTTCCTGACTTGGGGACTGCCCCGGGCATGGTTGTCAAAAACGCATAATGCTCCTTCGGGTGCGCCCGGGCAGGACACTTACATCACTCGTTTATTTTCTGCATATTTTTGCCGCAGCAATCATGCCCTGAAGCAAAGACTTCAGAGTTTTTCTGAATAGCTGTCTCATGGAGTGAGCCAGGGTTAATCAGAATAACGGGCAGACTGAAACACCACCGACCTTGACCCTGGCGGCTGACTTCTGACCTGTTGACCCAAGACACCCCTGGAATCAATCATGATTGAACAAAACATTCTCCTGGCCTTTTCTCTTACCCTCATGGCCGGACTGTCCACAGGCATAGGCAGTTTTATCGCCTTTTTCACCAGACATACCAACAAGGCCTTTCTGTCCATGGCCCTGGGTTTTTCCGCCGGGGTAATGATCTATGTCTCCTTTGGCGAAATTATTCCCAAGTCTCTGGAACACCTGGAAATCAGCTTTTCCACCCAGGCTGCGGCCTGGATCATGAATGCAGGATTTTTTGCAGGGATCTTTTTCATCGGTCTTATTGACCGGCTTGTGCCTGAACACGAAAACCCCCATGAAGCCAGGAAGGTTGAAGATGTCAGCCTGGATATTGAACGCAGCAGGATCCACCGCATGGGCTTGCTGGCAGCCATGGCCATAGCTGTGCATAATTTTCCTGAAGGCATGGCCACCTTTTTTTCAGCCCTGTCAGATCCAACTCTTGGAATAGCCATTGCCCTGGCCATTGCCCTGCATAATATCCCTGAAGGAATAGCCGTGGCAGTCCCCATTTACTACGCCACCCAAAGCAGAAGCAAAGGATTCTGGCTGTCCATGTCCACCGGCCTTGCCGAACCTGTGGGCGCGGTCCTGGGTTTTATTATCCTGCGTCCCTTTATCTCTCCTGCCCTGATGGGGCTTATCTTTGCTTTTATTGCCGGGATAATGGTCTTTATTTCCCTGGATGAGCTGTTTCCCGCAGCCAGGGAATACGGAAGAGGACACCTGGCCATTTACGCCCTCATAGTCGGCATGCTGGTCATGGCCCTGACTCTGCTGGTGCTCATGTAACATTTCATGAAAAAACAGGACTGAACCGGCATCAGCACAGGGACGGTGCAGCACTAACCCTGGATTTTTGCCAGCCTGTCAGGGGATTTCTGCTCTGCCGGGCTCTGGTGCCTGGTATGCGTGTATATGTCCGTCAGGACCGCCTGCCAGCCTGCAGGCACCCTGTCACCTGCAGCACCTGGATCATATATCCTGGTTTTCCTTTATTTTCTTGTCTTCATAAGGGGCCAGGACTCTCCTGTACCACTCCAGCTTGGCATGTTCCATGGCACTGGAACACATGCTCAGGTTCTGGTAACTTTCTCCCATCCGTTCAATGATCAGCCTGGAAAGCTTGTAGATGCAATAGTTAAGCTCCCCCTGATTTTCCACCTTCAGGGCCAGCCTTTCCAGTTCCTGGTCAAATTTTCTGCGTTTTTCCCGGGCAATATAAGGCATAATCACTCCATGGCGTTTTCAGCACTGTCTCGAATCCCCAGCAGCACCCTGTACGGACCAGGAGTCCCTGGAGGCACCAGGGCTACTCTGTCCCCATGCCTGAGCCCGGTGGACAGAGGTACAGTTCTGCCGTTGACAAAGGCAGCCTCCACACTGTCCGGATTAAGGCCCATTCTTTTTATCAGACTGTGAACAGTTTCATCTTCCCCAATCTCCAGGCAGTCCATAAAAGGCTCATGTCCAGCCCGGCTAATCTGGGACTGAAGAAATGAAAAAGCCTTGAAGCAGACGCTTGCCATTTAATCCACCTCCTGGATTGTTTTCAGATACCTTTCCATACCGCATCTGCCGCACTGGTGACAGCCGGCTTCCGGACAGGGAGGTGTCATGATTTTTTTCCGGTATTTACGCCATTCCTTTTCCAGATACTCCCTATCCACTCCCATGTCCAGACAGTCCCAGGGAAATTCGGCATCCAGGGGATATTCATGATCAAGATAATCTTCCATCCTTCCAGGCCAGGACTGCAGGGCTTTTTTCCAGCTGGTCCCTTTTTCAGCAGCCAGCACCAGCAGCTCATGCACCTTGTCATCTCCCCGGGACAGAAGACCCTGGATCCTGGCCGGCCCGGGTTTTTCAGCATTAAACCGGAGCCCTTTATATCTGGAGCACTTTTGCCGGAACAGACCTGCCTTGCGCAGATAATTCTCCCTTTTGTCCATGGGCGCCCATTGCAGAGGAGTCCAGGGTTTGGGCACAAACATTGAAGCGCTGATGCTTACCAGCTCTATACCCTTTTTTTTTCCGCCCATGCCTTTTTTTCTGGCCCTGTCCAGACCATCCAGGAAATCATCCAGCTCGGCCAGGTCGGAAACAGTTTCTCCAGGCAGGCCCAGAATGAAATAAAGCTTGAGTTTTTGGAACCTCAGCCTGCTGACCATTTCCACCACCTCAAAGAATTTTTCCCGGTCAAAGTGCTTGTTAATCGCCCTTCTTATTCCGGCGCTGATTCCTTCCACTGCCAGGGTGATGGTTCTTACACCGGTTTTGCGCAGAAATTCCAGAAGATGGCGGTCCAGGCCATCCGCTCGCATGGATGAAAGGGAAAATTTTATCTTTCTGGAGTGAAGCCAGGTCAGAAAAGGCAGAAGATCGGGCCAGTCTGTCAGGGCAGTGCCCACCAGGCCGACTTTGGCCGGCCCGGCTTCAAGAATAAGCTCCTGAAGCCTTTTCATCTCTGCCTGCCTTTGAGGTCTGTAGATAAAACCAGCAGCGCAGAAACGGCAGCCATACCTGCAGCCCCGGTTGATTTCCACAAGGAATGAATCCTTGAAAACTGTTCTGGCGGAAACAAACGCTGAAACACTTGGATCCGGAAGGATATTTTTTCCGGACAGGGCAATTTGTCTTGCAGCCTGTGCTTTTTGTCCTGGAATGTAAATCCCGGGAATTTCAGTCAGCATTTTCAGGCAGTCAGCCCGGGCCTGGTCTGCAAACCATTGTTTTCTTATGACTGCTAAAGCCTCAAGAAAATTCTGATTACATTCGCCTGTAAACAGAAAATCAAGGCTTGGCAATATGGGAAAGGGATTCAGAAAGGTAATGGGCCCTCCGGCCATTACCAGGGGCCAGTGCTTTCTATCCCGGGCCTTCAGGGCTATCTTTTCGGCCAGAAGTACCTTTAAAACATGTACAAAATCCCCTTCAAAACCAAGACTGAAGCAGACCAGGCCAAAATCTTTCAGTCTTCGCAACGCATTGGGATTATCAATTCCATCCCGGTTTTTGTTCAGAAAAAAGCATCTGACAAAAACATGTTCATCCCTTTCCAGATCCTGGTAGACCGACTGCCAGCCCAGTGTGGAGAAAGCCAGTTTTTCCTCTTCAGGGTAAATCAGGGCTACTGGAAGACGCCCTCCCCATTCGCCTGAATGGTCAATAGCCCTGAAGCCGGTTCCGGAAAACTCGCTGCTCAAGAATCAGTCAGCCTGCCTTCTGATAAAAGAAGGGATCTCAAACTCATCTTCATCAAAAATAAATTCCTCGCTTTTCTGGCTGGACTTGGAAGAATTTCCTGCAGTTCCGGCCAGATGTTCGCTGCTTTTGCTGCTGCGCAGGTAAGTGGGAATGTTCAGGTTTTCCCTGGATTCAGAGTCCACATTCATGGATCTTGGTCTTTTCACCAGTCTGTTTCCCTGTTGTTTCCGGTTGTCGATCCTGGTGACATTGGAATTGTTTTCCACGGCTTTTTCCAGGCCGTCCTCAATGCCGGTGGCAATAACCGTTATTCGGATCTCATCTTCAATGCCTTCATCAAATACAGTTCCAAAATATATCTGAGCGTCTTCATGGGCAGCCTCATGGATAATTTCCGCAGCTTCGCTGACTTCATCAATGGCCAGATCCGGTCCACAGGTAACATTCATAAGTACTCCCCTGGCCCCGTCAATGGAAACATCCTCCAGCAAAGGACTGGTAATGGCCTTCATGGCCGCTTCCCTGGCTCTTCCCTCGCCTTTGGATATGCCTGTGCCCATCATGGCCAGCCCCATCTCCGACATGACAGCCTTGACATCAGCAAAATCCAGATTGATGAGGCCAGGTACCATGATCAAGTCCGAGATTCCTTTCACACCGTAGTATAAAACCTCATCAGCCTTTTTAAGCATGTCAATAAAGGAAGCCTTTTTGGAAGCCAGTGACAGCAGTCTGTCATTGGGGATGGTGATGATGCTGTCCACCACTTCTTTCAGGGCTTCAATGCCCTTGTCCCCCTGGGTCCTGCGACGTTTGCCCTCAAAATAAAAAGGCTTGGTGACCACGGCCACAGTCAGGGCCTCCATCTCCCTGGCCACACGGGCTATGACCGGGGCTGCCCCGGTACCGGTGCCGCCTCCCATTCCAGCAGTCACAAAAACCATGTCGCACCCTTCCAGGGTTTCCTTGAGCTGCTCAATGCTTTCCTGAGCCGCGTCCCTGCCCACTTCAGGATCGGCTCCGGCTCCCAGCCCCTTGGTCAGCTTCTCCCCCAGCTGAATCTTGTGTTCAGCCCGGGAATGCTTAAGGGCCTGCACATCGGTGTTGGCCACAATAAAAGTCACCCCTTTCATGGCCGAGCAGATCATGTTGTTAACGGCATTGCCCCCGCCACCGCCTACACCAACAACTTTGATCCTGGCGTTTCCTTCCATTTCGATTTCCTGATATTCCATGGTTTCCTCCTTCCCCTTGACTTCTTCGTTCAAAAAATTTCAACCGTTTGGACCAGACGGCTCGTTTATTTTATATCCACAAACCATTTGCGCATCTTGGAAAGAATGCGGTTAAACATATTCTTGTCCCTGATGCGAAAACTCTTTTCAGAACTTTCTTTTTCAGCCCCGTAAATGAGCACCCCCACAGCAGTGGCAAACATGGGGTTATTGACCACATCCTTCAATCCGCCCACTTTTCTGGGATAGCCTGTCCTGGTGGGCAGTCCGAAAATCTGCTCCGCCAGTTCCTGGGCCCCGTCAATCAGAGAGGCCCCTCCTGTAAGAACCACACCTGCTCCGATGGAGTTTTTAAAGCCTGAACGTAAAATCTCCTGATCCACCAGGGCAAACAGTTCCTCCATCCGCGGCTCACAGATTTCAGACAGAACATGCCTGGAAAGTTTCCTGGACGGCCTGCCTCCAACACTTGGAACTTCAATCACTTCATCCTCTTCAATAATATCAGCCAGAGCACATCCATACTTGATTTTGATCTTTTCTGCAGCCACCATTGGGGTTCTCAGCCCAAAAGCAATGTCATTGGTCAGATTGGCCCCGCCTATGGCAATTACTCCTGTGTGTTTTATGGAGTCGTTGCTGAAAATGGCCACGTCAGTGGTTCCTCCGCCAATATCCACCAGGGCCACTCCGATTTCCCTTTCCTCTGAAGTCAGCACTGCCTTGGAAGAGGCCAGGGATTCCAGCACAATATCCGAGACATCCAGCCCTGAACGGTGGCAGGAACGAACAATATTCTGGGCGCTGCTCACAGCTCCGGTGACAATATGAACTTTCACCTCCAGCCTTACTCCGGCCATGCCCAGAGGATCAGCTATGCCCCTTTGATCATCCACTATGTATTCCTGTGGCAGGGTGTGGATGACCTCCCTGTCCAGGGGTATGGCCACGGCTTTGGCTGCATCAATGACCCTTTCAATGTCCCGGCTGCCCACCTCGCCGCCCTTGACCGCGATTACCCCGTGACTGTTGAACCCCTTGATATGACTGCCGGCAATCCCGGCGTACACAGAGCGGATTTCGCATCCAGCCATGAGTTCAGCTTCTTCCAGGGCTTTTTTGATGGACTGGACCGTCTGCTCGATATTGACCACCACCCCTTTACGCAGCCCAGTGGACGGACTGGTGCCGATACCCACGATATCCACGCCGTCAGGACTCATTTCCCCTACTACAGCGGATATTTTTGTTGTCCCAAGATCCAGACCCACAATCAATTCCGATTTGGCCATAAAAATTCATCCTTTGTTCAGCTTGTGCTGTAAAGACCCGGGTCTGCCTTCAGGTTATGTCCCGGGATCTTTGTTAATTTCTATATTTTCAATCCAGGCGGGCTGCTTCACAGACCTTGCCGGACTATTCAATCCTTACCCTTTGAATCCAACCCAGGCATTATTGCCCAGCAGAATTATCCGCTCCACCTGTTTGGTCTCATTTCTTTTTTTGAGATCCTTCCAGATCCGGTTCAGTCTTTCCGGCCCCTGCCTCAAAACCTGCTCATCCATCAAAATATCCATTCCCAGGCTCTGTATTCGCATTTCAATGCTTCCGGCAGGTTTGATATTTATCCAGGCTATATCCTGAAATGAAAACGGGAAACTCATGTCTTCCAGGTGATTGACCAGCATGGACAACTCCGATTTCAGTCCCTCGCCCTGCATATAAAGGACCGGCAGAGAAACAAACCGGTCAGGGCTGATACGGGTTATCCTTCGGCCCTTCTGATCTGCATAGTACAATCTGTCCCCGTGCTGGACCCAGAAATAGGCCTGTTTTTCCTGTACAGTCACCACAAGTTCTTCTGGAAAGACTCTTTTCACAGACACACTCTCGATCCACGGGTTATCAGCTATATTGTCGTGCAGTGCAGACATCTTCAGCTGCAGCAGGCTTTCTCCGGTAGAAATGCCCATCAAATCCACCAGCTGGGAATAGGTAAGTCTGCTGTTGCCTCTGAGTTCAATATTTTTCAGAAAAAAATACTCGCTGTTTACAGCCTTTCTGTAACCATAGATCAGGGCTATGCTGATGATTACCAGAAAGGCCGCCATCATCCCCTAGACCGCGGAAAA
>CAZHCY010000061.1:0-10560 GCA_964531185.1 uncultured Desulfovibrionales bacterium
TGAGCATACTCCCCGGGAAGGCAGCATGGAGGCAGCTCCTGGCGCCACACCCCTTGAGGTCCTGAAAAAGCTGGGCATACCTGAGGATGAAGTCCGAATTGTGTTTGTCAACGGCCGCAACTCCCCCAGGGATGTGCCTCTGCAGGAAAATGACCGGGTGGGTATTTTCCCGGCCATAGGAGGAGGGTAATTGTCTGAAAAGGATTTTATAGCCGGACTGCACAATAATTCCCGAGCCAGCAGTAATTTTTCCCTGCCCCATATTTCCTCTCTTTTGCTCCGCTCCCTGGCAAACCATCATCAGCTTCACCCATCAAGGGCGCAGCAGCTCTGCCTGGAACAGGGCATTCTCCCGGATATCTATCTGCGAAACCATCCCACATATGATCTTAAGCAGCAGCTCAATCTGGCCAGGTCTGCTGTTTTTCTGACCGGGCTTGGCGGGCTCGGCGGTTATGTTCTGGAGATTCTGGCCAGGACCGGAGTGGGAACCATAATCATGGCTGATGGGGACCTGTTTGAAGAAAGCAACCTGAACCGCCAGATTCTGGGCACCTGGAACAATCTTGGTCAGGCCAAGGCAGAAGCCGCAGAGCAAAGATTACACTTGATTAATCCCTTCTGTACTGCAAAAATTCTGGACTGTTTTGTTCAGCGCCGGGATCTGCCGGACCTGATTTCCAGGGCAGACCTGGTGGCTGATGCCCTGGGCGGAATAGAATTTCGCCCTGTGCTCCTTAAAGAATCAGGCCTTGCAAATCGTCCTCTGGTCACAGGATTTGTAGCCGGCAGCACCGGGCTGGTCTCCACTGTTTATCCAGGGGGCAAAGCTCCTTCTCAGTTCTGGCAGGGCCGCAGTTCAGGCGCTGCAGAAAATATCCTGGGCAATGCCGCCCCCATTGTCAGCCTCACAGCTTCCATGCAGGCTGCGGAAATCATCTCCATCCTGTCCGGCCAGGGCCCCAGACTCAAGGATATGGTTTTCCTGGCTGATCTGGACAGCTTGACCTTTGACCTGCTGAAATTATAAACTCTGCTTGTGGCAGATGCCTTGCAATCCTTGTCAAACCTGCATATATTCAAAAAAATCATGAACAGCGAATCACAGAACAACCTGGTGGTCCTGGCTTCCCGGAACCAGGGAAAAATCACAGAGATCCATCAGGTTCTCAAATCCATGCTGCCGGATATTACAGTCTGCGGGCTTGATGACTGGCCAGAAATCGGAGACATACCTGAAACCGGATCCACTTTTGAGGAAAATGCTCTGATTAAGGCCAGAACAGTGTCCCAGGCCATCGGGCATCTGGCCCTGGCAGACGATTCCGGCCTGAGTGTGCCTGCTCTGGGAGGAGAACCTGGTGTTTATTCAGCCCGATATGCAGGTCCCGGGGCAACGGATCAGGAAAACAACGCCAAACTTCTTCAGGCTATGGAAAATCTGGCGGATCATGACCGCCGGGCTTTTTTTGTCTGCGTAATGGCTGCAATTTCTCCTGAGGGGCAGGAGCTGGTGGTCCGGGAAGCCTGGCATGGAACCATTGCCCGGCAGCCCGAAGGAAAAAGCGGTTTTGGTTACGATCCTCTCTTTCTGGACCCTGAGGTCGGCCTGCATTCAGCACAAATGTCCGCAGAGATGAAAAACAGCCGCAGCCACAGAGGCAAGGCCCTGAAAAAACTGGCTGAAAAATGGCAGGACTTTATGCACCGGGTCAGAACCAGCCGGAAACAGCTTTAATTTCATTGCCGGCTTCACCAACCGGCGGCTGCATCCTTTTTTGCCCCCTTGGCAGCTGCAGGGATGTTCAGGTTAAGCATCTGCCTGGACCAGGCCGGCTTTCATAAACACTTCAAGGACAAGCAAATGTGCGGAATCATTGCCTATACCGGCCACAGACCTGCCGTTCCTCTGATAATCCAGGGGCTCAAAAGCCTTGAATACCGAGGCTATGATTCTGCAGGACTGGCCTTTGTCCATCTGAATCAGATCCATCTTTTCAGGGCCTCGGGAAAGCTCGAAGCCCTGGAAAAAAAACTGGATTCAGGACAGGTTCTGCAGGCCACATCCGGCATAGGGCATACCCGCTGGGCCACCCATGGACCGCCCAGCGAAATCAACGCCCATCCTCATCTGGATGTCAGATGCCATCTGGCTCTGGTCCACAACGGGATCATTGAAAACTTTCAGGAAATTAAACAGAACCTGGAAAATCAGGGCTGCATCTTCCGTTCGGAAACCGATACAGAAGTCCTGGTCTGCCTGATCAGCCAGGGTCTGGAACAAACCGGCCACATGCGCAGCGCCCTTTCCTGGGCCTTGAAGCAGGTAGAGGGTTCTTATGCCTTTGCCCTGATATCAGACCAGAACCCCGGAATTATCTGGGCGGCCAGAAAGTCCAGTCCCCTGATACTGGGTCTGGGTACAGGCGAAAACTTTATTGCTTCGGACATACCTGCCTTTCTGCCCTTTACCCGGGATGTGATTTTTCTTGAAGACAACCAGCTGGTGGAAATAACCCCTGATCAATGTCAGGTTTTTGCAGTTGAGAATATGAAACCGGTTGTCAAGGAAACCAGGACCATAAACTGGGATGTTCAATCTGCCCGAAAAGGCGGGTACAAACACTACATGCTCAAGGAAATATTTGAGCAGCCCCAGGTCATCCAGGACTGCCTTGCCGGCAGACTAAAAAAAGCTCCCCTGGAAGTGGTCCTGCCGGAACTGAAAGATCTTCCGGCTCCATCCAGGCTGCATATCGTGGCCTGCGGCACATCCTACCATGCCGGACTTTGGGCCAAATACATCCTGGAACAGACAGCCGGCATTCCTGTGGATGTGGAAATAGCCTCAGAATTCAGATATAAACCGCTTTTGCCAGACCAAGAAAAACACTTCCTGTTCATCAGCCAGTCCGGGGAAACTGCAGATACCCTGGCTGCCCTGAGGATGGTCAGGGACCAGGGTCTCACCTCCATCGGACTTTGCAATGCAGTGGGCTCAAGCTTGGCCAGAGAAGCGGATACAACCATCTATACCCAGGCCGGGCCCGAGATAAGCGTGGCCTCCACCAAGGCCATGTGCAGCCAGATGGTGGTAATCCTTCTTCTGGCCCTGTACTGGACCGGAAAAAGAGGCGCTCCTGCCTGGAATAACCAGGACAACCCCTTGTTCTGCCTGGAAGAACTGCCGGATCTGCTCCGGGAAAGCCTGCCGGCCATGCGCTCAAAAGCTGAAAAAATCTGCCGGGACTATTCCGGGGTCCGCAGCTTCTTCTTTCTGGGCCGCGGTCCTTATTTTCCCCTGGCCCTGGAAGGAGCCCTTAAACTCAAGGAGATATCCTATATCCATGCAGAAGGTTACGCTGCCGGAGAGCTCAAGCACGGGCCAATAGCTCTTGTTGATCCGGAGTTTCCCACTTTTGCCATAGCGCCCCAGGGAAGTCTTCTTGGCAAGCTCAAGTCAAATTTAAAAGAAATTCAGGCCAGGCAGGGCAGGATCATCGGCCTGACCAATGCCGGCACAGACCTCCATGTGGATGAAGTCTGGAATATTCCTCAAGCCCCGGGGCCTCTGCAGGCTTTTTTTGTCCTGCCTGCTCTGCAGCTTTTTGCCTACGAGACCGCGGTTTATCTGGGCAAGGATGTGGACCAGCCCAGAAACCTGGCCAAAAGCGTAACTGTAGAATAACATGCATAGAAAAACACTGAATATTTTATTGTTGATCCTCATCTGCCTGGCGTGTTCTCAGGCCGCCTGGTCTGAATCCTATCAGGAAGGCATCTCCCGGTTCAACTCTTTGCTTAAGGATTCATCCAGAGCCCAGTATCGTTCCCACTGGCTGGACCTGGCTGAAATATTTCACCAGTCCTATCAACAGGATCCTGACGGAGACCAGGCTGTCAAGTCTCTTTATTACATAGGCCGCACCTATGAAGAACTGGGCAGGCGCTCTTTTCTTGAGTCGGACTTCAAGACTGCTGAAGATTATTATGACCGGGTGATAAAAGACTTTCCGGACCACTCCTGGGCCGATGACGCCCAGCTGAGAAAAGCCGGGATCCATATGAAACACTACCAGGATCCGGCCCAGGCCTACATAGAATACCTGAAAGTGGTCTACAATTTTCCTGAAGGGGATATGCGCCCCAAAGCCCAGCAGGCTCTCAAGGAGCTGGACCAGGCCAATCTGGAGAAAATTCAGGCTGATCCTGAGGATCCTGAGGATCCTGCCCCCGGCAAAAATGAGCAGGATCTGGTTTCTGCAGACAAAAACCAGGATCAAAAGCTGGACCCTCCTGCTGCCGGCCCTTCAGATCCTGCTCATAAGTCCCGGCCGGAAGACTCTTCTTTAGAGGTGAAAAAAGCTCCGCCAGCCTTGTCCGGCCAGGCCCGCCTGAACAACATCAGACACTGGAGCAATGATGAATACACCAGAGTGGTTCTGGACCTGGATCAGCCCTCGGACTACTTTCACAAGCTTTTGGACCCCGACCCTGAGCTGGGCACGCCTCACCGCCTGTTCATTGACCTGGACCAGACCAAAGTCAGCACTGACACTCCCAGGGAAGAAAACATCTCCGACGGGATCCTGAAGAGAATTCGTTCAGCCCAGCATACCAGAGAAAAATCCAGGGTGGTTCTGGATATCCAGAATCTGGAAGACTTCAGGGTCTTTTCTCTGGAAAATCCTTTCCGCATAGTGGTGGATGTCTACGCCCCGGAAACCCGCCCCAGGCAGACCAGGATCACGGAAGCAGCACCCCCCCGGGTGGACCTGGATTCATCCAACAAAGACATGACCGCCGGCAGCCTCATAGAGCAGCTGGGACTCAAGGTGAGCACCATCATGATTGATCCCGGCCATGGGGGCAAGGACCCGGGAGCGGTATTCAATAAAATCCTGGAAAAGGACCTGGTACTGAAAATGTCCCGAATCCTTGGCAATATGCTGAAGGAACAGGGGTTCAACGTTATCTACACCAGGGAGACTGATGTATTTGTCCCTCTGGAAGAACGAACCGCCATGGCCAATTCAAAAAAGGTGGATCTGTTCATTTCCATTCACGCCAACGCCCACCGCAGCCGGAGCATCAACGGCTTTGAAGTCTATTACCTGAACTTTGCCCAGACCAAGGACGCCATGCGGGTCGCAGCCCGGGAAAACGCAGTGTCCACCCAGAAAATTTCCGACCTGCAGTATATCCTCACCGATCTCATGCTGAACTCCAAGATCAACGAATCCAGATATCTGGCCCGGCAAATCCACGGCATAACCTATGAACATGTCAGGGCCAGCTACCCGGGCATCAACGACAACGGAGTCAGGCAGGCCCCGTTTTATGTGCTCATGGGGGCCAGAATGCCGGCTATTCTGGTGGAAATGGGCTACATGTCCAACCAGAACGATCTCAAACTCTTAAGGTCGGAAAACTTCATGCGCCGGATGGCTTCCGGGCTGACCAGAGGAATTATAGCCTACAAGGACAAGCTGGAAAAATTTGCCAGGCTTGAAGAGCCCTGAATGCACAGCTGTTTCGGGATTCAACCGCTGTCTCTGCCCCCCACTTTTTTTCCATCCTTGGAGGCACTGTCCTCTTCCGGCTCAACATGAATGGTTACAAGGGATTTGGGCAGTTGATCTTCAATATCTTTTTCAATGAGACAGCAGATGTTGTGTCCGTGTCTGATGGTCCTGTCTCCTGGAAGCAGCAGATGAAAATCAATAAACCTTTTGGCGCCTGATTTCCTGGAGCGCAGTCCATGATACTTTGCCTCATTGCCGGCCCGGTTTCTGATGGCCTCTTCAACCACCAGCAGCTCATCTTCAGGCAGGGCTGCGTCCATGAGCCCTCTAACTGATCTCTTGATAAGACTGAAACCGGCCCTGGTGACATTGAAAGCCACCAGCATGGCCAGAAGAGAATCCAGAAAGGCCCAGTCCGGCCGGATCATGATTACAGCCATGCCCGCGATCACTGCAGCCGAAGTCCAGACGTCAGCCAGAAGATGCCTGGCATCTCCCTCCAGGGCAATGGAATCAAAATGATCCGCTGCTTTCAGCAGAATCCTGGCCATCCCCAGGTTGACCAATGCAGCCAGGGCAGACGCCATCATCCCCAGGCCCAGATTGTCCAAAGGCACCGGATCAACCAGACGCCCCACGGCTGAGTAGACAATCCCGGCCCCTGCGGCCAGTATCAGCCCTCCTTCAAGCCCCCCGGCAAAATACTCGGCCTTGTCATGACCATAGGTATGTTTTTGGTCAGCAGGTTTTCCAGCCACAGTCAAGGCGGCAAATGCAGCTGTGCTGGCGGCAATATTCACAAAGGTCTCCAGGGCATCCGAAAGCATGCCCACTGAGCCGGTAATCCAGTAAGCTCCGAATTTCAGGCCCAAGGTAAGCAAAGATGCACCTATGGACAGAAGAGCAAAATTTCTGGGCATTTTTTCTTTATCTCCTGAGATTGCAGAAGGGAGCATTACCTGTTTGAAAATTTCGAGATAAATCAGGAAATTCAAATCAGGCGCCCGGACCGTCCCTGGCTTGGGGACTGTCCCCTGGGTGGACAAACCTGTTTTTTATGTCCAAAGCACGCCTGCGTCTGTATCATTTACAAACCGGTAATACACCCTTGCAGAACATGTGTTCAGGGCCGCGGCCGGCCTCAGGTTTAAAATACCTGGATCCTGGAACACCGGCTGAAAACAAGCCCGGCATTTTAAAGATTCAGGACGGTCCCCGGACGTCTCAAGTGTCTGGTACAGCCTTCAGGCTGGGCCAGCAAGGATGTCGTCATTGACAACAGCTGGATTGTCTGAAAAATTACCAGCAGAACTAGCTGGCCACCCCCATTACACCTGGACCAGAGGACAGTTGAACGCTAAAAACAAAACATATATCCAGTAATTTTCCTGGATAACAGGTTTTTTGGCCACAGTTCAGCCATTTGCATGTGGCACAGGGACAGGCTCTGCCAGAGCCTGTTTTTCCAAGTCTGTTTCTTGCATCAACCCGGAAACAAGCCCCTTGGGTGCCTTGCTTTCCGCAAAAAGGGCTGAATGGTTCGTTTTTTGCGATCCAAAAAAATTTGCTGCCGCTGCCTGTAATCTAAACATATTTTATGTCCAAATCCTGGATCAAGTCAAAATTTCCTGAATTCGTCAGAGATGTTATTCGAGACTTCTGTCAGGTCAGCCAGCGTCTGTTCCTGGAGTTCTCCAGATATGACCAGACTGGACAGATCAGCTTTCACTTCTTCAAGGATCTCTTGGGCGATGAAATGAATAAGGGCCAGCTCTGGCGGCTCAAGGACACTGCCCACATCCTGTTCCGTTCAGAGGCCAGTTCACAAAGGTCCGGTCTTTATCTGGACTGGTGCATAGGCTACATATTTCATGAAGGCATGAAACTGCGCGAAGATGCTTATCAGCAGGAAAACTACCGGCCCTGGTTTGAAATGATGTATTCCAGGACCAGCCTGGCCCCGGAAGAAAAGCATATCAACAAGGAACTCATTGCTGTGCTGGACCAGACCAATGTAAGCATTGAACGGGAAATTTCAAGGATCAGGTTCATCCTGTTCCATTCCCGGCGCCTGTTTGCCATGTTTTTGCCCGAGCATCGGGACAATCCTCTTCTGGCCAGGTTCTTTTTTGCCCAGGAGGACCTGGTCCGGGAGGTATTTAAGTCCTCTTACCAGGAACTCATCAGAAACATTTACCGGGACCAGCCGGAAAAGCTCTATCTGCTGGCTGCTGAAAGCCTGCGTCAGGGAGGCTGGGAAAAGGAAGCTGACAGGGCCATGGCCAGAGCAGAACAATTGGGGGGCTCAGGGCATTAATTTTTTGTCCCGGGTCTGGATTCAGCATGAATTTCCTTATTTGCAGTTCTATTTTCTTGACTTTAATTCTAGTCCATGATTATCATTATCTTTGTTTAGAATAATCCAGGGCTGAATTCCAGACTGTGAACATATTACTTTTTTAACACCATTCATGGAGGAAGGAATGAAACTTTATTTACTGCCAGCACTGATTGTTTTGCTCTTGCTCAGCTTCGGCTGCGCCAAAAAACCCGAGGCCCCGGCTCCAGAACCCGCCAAAAAAGAATCCAAGGTGTCCCCACCCCCTGCTCCTGAACCAGAGAAGCCCGAGCCTACCGCTGCTCCGGCTCCCACAGCCAGGGAAATCTATGAACGCAACTATGACATGCTCCCCACCAGCCACACTGTGGTCAAGGGAGAATGCCTGTGGTGGATTGCCGAATACAAACAGATCTACAACGATCCATTCATGTGGCCCATGATTTTCAAGGCCAATCGCGACAAAATCAACGATCCTGACCTGATTTATCCCGGCCAGGTTTTTCAGGTGCCCAGAAGTTATGAACTGGACCAGGTCAAAGAAAACCGGAAAATGGCCGGAGCTCCCAAACCTTATCTTCCTCCCGAGACAGCCACACTTCCTGCGGACATCAGGGCAGAGCTTGGCTGGAAGTTTTAAACAAAACAGCACCTGCTTTTTTTCTCAAGCCCCGACCCTGCTGCCGGGGCTTTTTTTTTCCTTTGCTCCTGTTTAAAAATCCAGAAGGTGGCATCATCACCCAGAAGCAAGACTTCAGCCCGGCACACTTGGCTTTTGCTCACTGAGCCTGAACCATTACTTTGGCGCAGCGCCCGGCAAAACAGCTTTTTAGTATTTCCCGGGCTTTGCCTGTTTGTTTCCATTATTGTAACAGCTTAGCCCTTGTTTATGGAAAGCGGGGCACTCCAGTGCTTGTTTTATGGCTGATGTAAAAAAATGATAACTGTGTCCTGCGCTCCTGCCACTGCAGGACACAGCTTTTGCAGTGAAATCTTTAAATCTCTGCAGACCATGGCCTGGGCTCAAAGCCTGGCATCTGATCTTGTCCTGAAGCGCGCTTCAGCACCTCAAGGCTTGCACCAGACCCAGGACTATGCTATTATT
Organism: uncultured Desulfovibrionales bacterium; assembly: GCA_964531185.1. Taxonomy (GTDB): domain Bacteria; phylum Desulfobacterota; class Desulfovibrionia; order Desulfovibrionales; family Desulfonatronovibrionaceae; genus CAZHCY01. The sequence continues at coordinate 8,969 of CAZHCY010000061.1, forward strand.
AATTTTCATCATGATTAAACCCAGGAGGTCTTTATATGTTCGATTCCCTGTTTCACAAAAATCCAGCCAGACAGAAATACAGGATTGAGGATTCAGAGAAACCGGAACTGCTGCGGGAACTTTACCCATACAACAATATCTGCAGGGTTGCCTTTGATGATTCTTTCATCATGCCCAGACCGCCTGAAAAAATATTCATCACTGACACCACATTCAGGGACGGGCAGCAGGCCAGGCCCCCTTTTACTGTCCGGCAGATCAGCGATATTTTTGAGCTCTTGCATAAGCTGGGCGGACATTCCGGACTGATCCGTCAGAGTGAGTTCTTTCTGTACTCGGATAAGGACAAAAAGGCTGTAGAGGCCTGTCTGGAAAAAGGATACAGATATCCCGAGATAACCGGATGGATCCGGGCCAATAAAGATGACCTGAAACTGGTTCGGGATATGGGCCTCAAGGAAACCGGCATGCTTACCTCTGTTTCAGATTACCATATCTTTCTCAAGCTGGGCAAAAGCCGCCGCCAGGCTGCCAGAGACTATCTGGAGCTGGTGGAAGCCGCCCTGGACTGGGAGATTATCCCCAGATGCCATTTTGAAGACATAACCAGGGCCGATATTTACGGATTCTGCATCCCTCTGGCCAGACAGATGATGGAGCTCTCCAGGCAGAAAGGCCTTCCGGTCAAGATCAGGCTTTGCGACACCATGGGGTATGGTGTGCCATATCCTGGTTCTTCCCTGCCCAGAAGTGTGGCCAAGATAGTGCGCACCTTTACCGATGAAGCCCAGGTGCCGGGTGAGTGCCTGGAATGGCACGGGCATAATGACTTTCACAAAGGGTTCATCAATGCCACCACAGCCTGGATTTACGGCTGCTCAGGAGTCAACGCCACCCTGTTCGGTTTTGGTGAACGGACCGGGAACGCCCCCCTGGAAGCTTTGGTCATTGAATACATCTCTTTGACCGGAGATGACGATGCTGCTTACACCCCGGCCATCACAGAGCTGGCCCGCTACTTTGAGAAAAATCTTGATGTTGAAATTCCAGCCAATTATCCCTTTGCCGGCAGGGATTTCAACGCCACCAGCGCTGGCATCCATGTGGACGGGCTGCTCAAGAACGAGGAAATTTACAACATTTTTGACACCAGAAAAATCCTGCACCGGGATGTGACCATTATCATCACCGATAAAACAGGCCGGGCAGGAGTGGCTTACTGGATCAACCACAACCTGGACCTGCCTGAAGAGCAGAAGGTGGACAAAAGACATCCTGCTGTAGGCCGGATTTATGAAAAGATTTCCAGATCCTATGCCAAGGGCCGGACCACCAATTATTCCCATGAAGAAATGCTCAAGCTGGTCCGCAGGTATATTCCTGACCTGTTCATGTCCGGATTTGACAAGCTCAAGGTCCTGGCTCACAAGGTTCTGGCCAATATCATGAAGGAGCTGTCCGAGCATCCGGAGATGTCCACCCTGGACAAGGACCGCGTGGACTTTATTCTTGACGAATTCCTCACAGAATACCCCTTTGTCCAGTACATGTATGTAACTGACATCAACGGCTGTCTGCTGACCTGGAATGGC
>CAZHCY010000062.1:0-10481 GCA_964531185.1 uncultured Desulfovibrionales bacterium
ATGTAGAGGACTTTTTTTATGTATTCTGAAATTGTGAATCGCTCAGCTTAGGATAAAAGCAATTTATACCACCTGACAAAACTCCAGTTGTTTGGATATCTAAATCAGGCATGGCAGAATAAAAGAAAGGACCAACTCCCTGTAATCATCCCGGTAGTATTCTACCATGGAAAGAGGAAGTGGAACTATAGCCTGGAATTTTCAGATATGTTCAATCCTCCGGGAGAGCATTATTTCAAGTATATTCCCAAATTTGAACATATCCTGATTGAAGTCCCGGAAATTAATAAGAAAAAGGTCAAGTCAACCATTGTCCTTGAGGTATTTAATCTGACACTGGAGCATATCTTTTATCCAGACAGACGGGACAGGATATACCAAGCATTGGAATTATTATTTCAAGGGTTACAAGCAGAGGAAGCAGGAGAAATCTTCGGAATAACAATCAAATACCTGCTTACCGCCACAGACTTAACCCCTGGAGAAGTGGAAGAAAAAGTTAAACATCTTCCCAAAGGAGCAGATACCGTGAAAACTACAGCAGAAGTGTTGGAAGAACAAGGCTATAACAAAGCTATCTTGGAGAAACCCCAGTGGGTTGAGGAGGGCAAACTTGAAGCCACCCAAGAAACCCTGATAGACCTCGCAGCAGAGGTATACGGACCTCTACCCGGCATGCTGCAAGTTAAAATCAAGTCCATTCAATCCATAGAGAACCTCAGGGCTCTAACCAGAAAGATCATCAGAACAGAATCCCTGGATGAATTCACCGAAATGGTAAACAGGGCAGCTCAGCAATAAACTCCCGTCCCTTTCCCATATTAATAAGGCCACTCCGTATCAACAGGGTGGCCTTCACACACTAATACGCAGCTTCTCCGACAGGCACTGAATTTACGGCATCCATCAGGGCTTAATCAGGTGATCATGGACTGGCCGCATTGTAACCATTCAGGGGATTGCCCGGCTTGGGGACAGTCCCCGCGATATACACCGCAAAGAAGGAGAAACCAATTGGGGGCATAAAAGCCATACTTATATCAAAATCTTTACCCAGCGAGGGACAGTCCCCAACTCGGATCAGACCGTAAACCGTCATCCCCTGAATGCTTACGTTTATGGAATGCCGGATTCAGAGCCGGGAGAACAGGCCGAATCAGGTTTAGGGCTAAAAAACCAAATGGTAAGCAAGCCTGCATGAAGTCAGCAGCTGATTTTGACTTTAGACTCGTATATACTTAATCTCGAAACAAACACATGAAACAGCCAAAGATCATCATCATTGCAGGGCCTAACGGTGCAGGCAAGACCACCTTTGCCCGGGAATTTCTTCCTGGTGAGGCAAATTGCCTCAAGTTCATCAATTCCGATCTGATTGCCGCAGGTCTGGCTCCGTTTAATCCTGAAAGTGCTGCTTTTAAGGCCGGGCGATTGATGCTTGAGGAAATTTTTGCAAGTGTCTGCAAATCACGCAGCTTTTCTTTTGAAACAACCCTGAGCGGACGTTCTTATTCAAGGCATATTCCTGAGTGGAGATCTGCCGGGTATAAGGTCAAGCTTTTTTACGTCAGACTGGCAACCCCTGAACTGGCCATGGCCAGAGTAAAAAATCGGGTGATGATTGGTGGTCATGATGTTCCTCAAGATGTGATCCGCAGAAGATTTGCCAGAGGTTTGGAAAATTTTGAAAACATATACAAGAAAATTGTAGATGAATGGGCTTTGTATGATAATTCAGGCCCATATCCAGAATTACGAGATAGGGGGAAAAACTATGCTCAATAGTAAAGATCATTCCAAGGCCGGCAAGGATGAGTGGGAAAGGGAACTTGTCGGAGCTGAAGCTGCTTTAAAGCGTGCGGCCAAAAAGGCCAGGGAGAGGTCCTGGTCCGCCGGTGTAGGGGTGATTTATCTCAAGGACGGTAAGATTGTTGAAGAAATGTCTGATGGTACTATAAAGTTTTACAGGTGATTTGACTCGTAAGCCAGGGTCTTTGAGACCAGCATATGTTGCTGTTGCAGCATTTCACTTCAAGAAATGCTCAATTATGAGGCTTAATGACAGCTTTTGTTTTTGCTGCTGCCAGAATCCATGCATAACAATTCAAAATGATTAACTTTCAGGGTTCAAAGGATCAAAGCTTTCCTTTACATTTCGCACTTGACGCGATGTGTGAACATGTTGCCGGCCTGAAAATATTTAACCCGGTAATTGATATGGCCGTATAGTGCTTGTCATTCCCGGTGAGAAAGCAAGCTCTCGCATGGATATAATTCAGCTTTTTTAAACCACGGGGAGGCTGGAATGAAGAAATTTTTATTTTTAGCAGTTGTTTTGATTATGCTTGGTGTTTTATCCCCGGCACACAGCTGCACAACGACTATTACCGGCAAGGATGCTTCTGCTGACGGCTCGGTTATGGTTTCACACACAGATGACGGAATGGGAGATGCCCGGGTAGTGTATGTTCCAGCCATGGATCATCCTGAAGGTTCGCTGAGGCCGGTATTTTATGACAACGTGGCCATGGGTTACCAGCCTCAATGGGGAGGTTCACAGACTCACCGCCTGGTTACGGATACCAGGGGACCAGGTTACAGCATTGGTGATGATCCGCCAAGTGTGCCTCTGGGCCATATACCTCAGGTGGAACATACTTATGCCTATATTGATGCCAACTACGGGATTATGAACGAGCACCAGGTTTCCATTGGGGAATGTACGGACAAGGCCAAAGTTCATCCCATGCCCGAACCAGGCAAAAGAATTTTTTATTCTTCGGAGCTGTCCAGGGTGGCGCTGGAGCGGAGCAAAACAGCCCGGGAAGCAGTGGAACTGATGGGGGAACTTATTGATACCTATGGCTATTACGGTACCGGAGAAACCCTGCTGGTGGCTGACCCGGAAGAAGGCTGGGTCATGGAAATGGCCGGATATGACTCGAACGGCACAGACGGAGTATGGGTTGCCCGGAGAGTGCCTGATGACGGCTTTTTTGTGGCGGCCAATCAGTTCCGGATCAGAGATATCCGGGAAGATGCCCAGGATATGATTTATTCCGCAAATATATTTGATGTGGCGCGCAGCAAGGGCTGGTGGAAACCTGAGGATGGTCGACTGGACTGGGCCAGAGTCTACGGGGACGGCGAATTCCATCACCCTTATTATTCCCTGCGCCGGGTCTGGCGGGCTCAGTCACTGGTGGCGCCTTCCCTGAACCTACCGGCCTGGGTGGACGGCCCTTTTACCAGAGAATATCCTTTTGCAGTCAAGCCTGATCAGAAACTTACCCCCCAGGATGTTTTTGCCGTGCACAGGGACAATTATGAAGGCACTGAGTTTGATCTGACCCAAGGGCTGGCTGCCGGACCGTTTGGAAACCCCAACCGGTTTGAAGGCGGTGCAGAGAGCACCATGAACAAGGAAGGCAGTCTGTCTGACCTGGAAGGCAATTTTGAACGTCCTCTTAATATCTACCGTTGCGCATACGCTTATGTGAATCAATCCAGAAGCTGGCTGCCGGATTTGATCGGCGGAGTGGTCTGGTACGGAGCCGATCGTCCGGCCACCTCAGTATTGATGCCTTTTTATCCGGGAGGACTGGGTCTGCCTGATTCAGTGCAGACCATGGATGTTCTTGATTTTGACCGCGGCAGCATGTGGACGGCTTTTAATTATGTGGCCAATTATGCCATGCTTAAGTATGATTATATGATTCAGGATATCCGGGCCCGGCAGAAGCGTTTTGAATCCAGGGCCTTTGGCCTGCAGCAGGAGGTGGAGGCCAGGGCTTTGAAGCTGCTGCAGGATGGGAGCGAAGAAAAGGCCAGGGCCTTGCTTACTCGGTACAGCAAAGACAATGCAGCTGAGATTCTTCAAGCCTGGTGGGATCTTTCAGAACATCTGTATGTCAAATATAATGACGGCTACATAAATACTGAAGATCAAATTGCCCAGCCTGTGTTTTATCCTGCCTGGTGGCTCAAAGCCGTGGGTTATGAGGACGGACCCACCTCATACACTAAACCGTCCGATAATAATTAGTTCAAGCTCAGGCCGGACAAAGTCCTGCCTGAGCATTTCCTTAACTGCTTCTGCGTTAAAAATCTCCGGTCGAATAGAAATGCTCAAACATGTTCTGGAGTTCCTGCATGAAGTCTCAGCCGGATCAACAGCTTAAGAAACTGGCCCGAGGTATAGCCCGCTGCAGGAAATGCCGTCTGCATCTGAGCCGGACTCACGCGGTTCCAGGGGAAGGCCCGGCACGGGCCAGAGTTATGCTTGCAGGCGAGGCCCCGGGCAGGAAGGAAGATCAGCTAAAGAGGCCGTTCACAGGACCCACCCGGCCCTTTCTGGATACCCTGCTGCAGGATTTCAGGCTTTCCCGGGAGAATCTGTTTATCACCTCTTCGGTCAAATGCCGGCCTCCTGAGAACAGAACCCCCAGGGAGGACGAACTGAAAGCCTGCCGGGATAACTGGCTGCTCAGGCAGACAGCAGTTATAGAGCCTCAGGTTCTGGTTCTTATGGGAGCCACTGCGGTTCGCTGTCTGTACGGGCACTGCGAAAGACTCAGAGATATACACGGAAGTATCAGGGAATACCACGGTCGTACAGTTCTGATTACCTGCCATCCTGCTGCAGGCATGCGCTTTCCGTGGATCCGGGAGGCCATGTACCAGGACTTCAGCCGGTTAAGAAAGATACTGGGCGATGATGAAGACTGAGGTGCAGGGCATGAGACAATCAGAACAGGTGTCCTAATTTTTGTTGAACACTTGGCGTTTGACGCAAAGTGTTCAATTATTTGGTCGGGACGGGCTGTTGATGATCAGAATCAACAAGAACGGCCTGATCCTGTGACGCATTGGTCTCAAGGACAAGTAAACCGGTAAACATTACAAATTCCTGGCCAACAATTTCCAGCTTGAACCGGGAATGCTTCGGTTCTGGCAATCTTCTTTCAGGATCAAGGCATTAAAGCTGGTATATGGCTGCGTGCACTGGTGAGGACTTTTTGAGCAGGGCTGCCTGCAGGCCGGATTCAGCCTGCATGCATTCCGGGGATGGCCGGATATTTCAAGAGCCGACTGCAAAATTTTTTGGCAGCCGGCTCTTTTGAGAAAGGGATTCCTGCCCTGGCTTGCCTTCATGAGCAGCCAGGCTCCCTGACAATATAATTGAGCATCACCTGAAGGTAATGCAGGTCTGCACTCTTCTTCCGGACAAAGAGTAATCCAGGTTGATTTTGGTTTGATAAGCGGGACAGAAAATATCCTGGACCTTAAATTTGCCTTCGGAGTCGCTCCAGTAAGTTGCTTCCTGGGCTCCAACCCAGCATTCCTCGTTCAGGAACCGGCTCCATGAATCCATTTCCAGTTCATCCTTGTGGGCGTTCCAGAAGTCCCGGCAGTCCTGCTTGACCTCCTGCTCAAATTCATTCCATTGAGCATCTCTGGATTCAGCCAGAGCCGGATTGCACACCAGAAGCGAAAAAAATGCACTCAGAGCCAATAATCCTGCATAGCGGATAAAAGTCATAAAGCACTCCTTTGTTTTGAGTTTTACAAGTGATCACCTGCCGATATCCCCTTTTTAGCAGGGGGTAGTTCAAATCAAGCATATTTTATGCCTCACATGCAACCCCTGAAATTATTGAAGATCAACTGGCAGAGGCCTTAAAGGTCCTGCAAAGTGAAAATTTTGTTGGCACCTGCTGAGAACATAAATGGCAGCAGGCTGCATGCGGAACATTGGAGGTTCATCCGGTTAAAGAGAACTTAGCCGGGAAAAGATTCCACTGCAAAAAACTGATTTTTGCAGTCAACTGCTGGTGATGAAACATTATCTGGGCCATCTTTGCCCTGGGCTTTGACATTCTTCTGGGCTTCACCGCCTATCTTTCCTTCGGCCATGCCGCCTTTTTCGGTACAGCGGCCTACACCACCGGGCTTATGCTCAAGCATTTTTCAGCAGACATTTTCCCGGCACTTATGGTCAGCGTGGAGGTGCTCCTCGCAATGAGTACCTGGCCATATAACCTGAAAGCACAAGGAGCGATTCCATGGGCAGCGCAGAACGCGAAAAATTCGTCTGAACAGCCAACAAGCGCGTCAATGATGCGCTGAAGGCCATCCAGGCAGTCGGGGACCTGTCCAATACGTCTCGCTACGAGTACAACAGAGAGGACGTGGAACAGGTTTTCCAATCCCTGGAAACGGAAATCAGCGCATGCAAGAAAAAGTTTGACCTGGCCATGAAAATGGAATCCTGGCTGCATTCGTCTCTGGAGGATGAAAAAAGCGGGGAACAGGATTTTTGCAAGAGATGAGGTTTCTCAACTTGTCTCAGCCGGTCCAGGCTCCTGCCTGGATCGGCATTTTCCTGTGGTCTGCCCCGGTGAGTTTAATGTGACGCAGGAGATTGGTTTATTTGCCGTCCCAGGGCAGCAGACCATGGTAGCGGTATATTTCCATGGCCTTTTCTGATTTCATGAAGGATATAAATGTCTTCCCCCAGCTGCCGCAGTCAATGGCAAGTCCGATGCAGGTGGTTCCGATTTCATTGCCTGGCATAGGGTCAGGCTGCTCTATGGTTCCTCCCAGGGGGATCAGGTCAAAGACATGAGGAAAAATCCGGACATAGCGCAAGCCAAGATGATAGAATACCACTGCAGCATCAGCTTTTCCTGATGCAACGGCCTGAGGGGCTTCACGGTGGTGGATTTTTTTTCCGAAAATTACCTGGCTGGATTTAATCAGCTCATCAGGAAAAGAGTCCTGCCCGGACAGGGACTTTAATGTTCTGTAATAACTCTGATAGCTTGCACTTTCAGTTTCCGGGTTGGACAAAAAGAGCTTGATTTCCTTGTTTTTCAGATCAGGAACTGTCTGAATATTTCCGGGGTTATTCTTTTTCACCAGGAGCACGCAGCCCTGATTGCGGATAAAAGGATGATAGTCAGTGATTAACCCTTGTTGAGCCAGTCCCTTTATTATGTCCAAAGGACTGATGAAAACATGGGGGCAGGCTTTGATAACCAGGTTGCCCAGCTTTAGTCCTCCGTGTTTAAACATGCTGACGATGGGGCCAGGTGGAGTTGTAGCGTAAAAGATGCCTGCCAGTTGCGGATTTTGGGCCTGAAAATGTTCAAGGCATTCCCTGAGGGCCATATGGTGGTTTCCGTCTGAAAACACTGTCAGTTCAGCGCTGGAGGGGTCTCCGTGAAAATCCAGGCAAATATTGGAGTGCCGGTCAAACCAGGTTTCAAAGCCAGGTTCCGGGGCAATTGTTTCTTCTGGCCAGTCAAGAAAGGTCATATCAAATCTGCTTATGAATATGGTTAAGCCGGTTCATGGGTAAATTGAAGTTCCCCTCAAAAACTGGACAAGGAGTTAAGGTGGAATTTATGAATATCCACAAGTCCGGAATCAGGAGGGAAAATGTCCAAACGAAAAAATCACAGCGCTTCTTGCAAGTCCCAGGTAGCCCTGCAGGCTTACAAAGGAGAATAAACTCTGTATCTTTATTGTTTACCTGTCATAAGCTGAGAATTCAATAAAAACATATCTGCTTTAAATATTGGCAGGACTTGGGATGGATGATGAGTTAAGGCTTGATGCTGATCGGCCTTGGCTTTCTTTTGCTCATGAAGTGGAATTGACCACATGCCACTGACCTCGATCCGGCCATTAAAGTCCAGGCTTAGATCCAGGCGAAGTGAATAAAGGTACAAAAGTGGGTCAAAAGGAGTGTGCATAGGTTTGGGTTATTGAATTGCCTGGTCAACCAAGTCAGGGCTGTTGTTCCTGGGGTTGTTCACCCTGGCGCTTACCGGCCAGGCTTTGAGCCGGGAATGGTCAAGCTGGCTGATTTTGAGCTGATCCCTGGTCTGGACCATAGGGTTAAGCCAATGTTCATATCCTTTTCTTTCAATTATAACCGGCATCCGGTCATGTATGTCCCTGACCACGCCCTTAGCTTCGGTGGTCAGTATAGCACAGGAATCGATAATCTCACCTGAAGACTTATCCTCCCAGGTCTCCCAGATCCCGGCCATAGAAAACATGTCGGAAGCGGAGACAGTAATGAAGTACGGATGTTTGCCTGAATCTGTCTTTTTCCACTCATAAAACCCTGAAGCAGGGATTAAGCATCTTCTGTACCTGATGGCAGCCTTGAACGCGGGCTTATCCCATACACCCTCAATGCGGGCGTTTATCATTTTATACTGGGTCTGTCTGTTTTTGGACCAGTGCGGTATCAGGCCCCATCTGAAAGGCATGGGAATAATATAAACCCAGAGGGACAGACAAAATATTCTTTTTTGTAAACCGCTTCAGGAATTAATATCTCGCCATAAAGAGAACGGAGGATGCTTAAACGTCCGATCCTGGACAGGTTGACCAGTGGCGAAGAGTTGCTAACTACCTTCATAGCCTGCCCAATTTTTTTAAATTATCTAAATCCTCATTAAACTCATCAACATCATAATGAATGTTGATTCCACGATCTCCCAACAATTGCTGAAAGGCCCAAACATTGAGTCCAGTTAATTCCCTTGCTTTCCCAAAAGAAATTTTGTTCTGCTGAAACAAAAGGAGTGCAAGCTCAGTTTTCAGCTCTATGGGTGTGGTGCGGGCTGAGTGCATTACTTCTCGAGGAATCTCTATGCATACCATGTCCATTACGATCTCCATGCTTTTAAAAATACCCAATCTGTTGCCATTGGCAGTTATACCAAGGAAGAATTACCTTTGTGCGCTTTGCCCAAAAAGTACCAAGCAGATTTGCCAGCAAAATAACAAGTAAAAGGCAATTGCTGGCTATGCTCAATATTTATTCTAATCAATACCAGTGGAACTGACAAGGCTCAAAAAAGCCCCGAACTCTGAAATCATCCAAAGTCCGGGGCTCTTATACCTGCACCTGCCGTAGACTAACTTGCCATAGGCTAACCAATTATTGACAGGCTTTCACTGACTGCATTTGTGGCTTCAAGTAGGGTTTCCTGAGATAGATGTGCGTAGCGCTGGGTGGTTTTAATCTGAGTGTGGCCAAGAAGCTTCTGCACCTCATAAAGGCTTCTTCCTGAATTAACCAGAAAGCTTGCAAAGCTGTGCCGCAGATCATGAATTCGAACATCCTCCAGACCGGCATTTCTTCTGGCAGTGAACCAGGACCTATAAACTGATGTAAAAGGTTGTCCGTACCCCTTCACGGGGTCGCCGTGATTCTCGTAAGCATTCAGGGAGCCTTGGTGGAGATTACCGGCACCAGGGCCTGGGGACTGTCCCCGCTGGGTAATAGTTGTGCAGGTTCACAAAAATTGGCCACCGTATTTGTGGTGTTTGTGGCGAAAAAGGGTGTCGCGGGGACTGTCCCCAGGCCGGTTTAGGCATCCCCCTGAATGCTTACGGTTGTCCTGTATCTGGATTAGGGAAAACATACACTGCGCCTTCAAGTCTTGGCACACCATCAAGGATCTTGATAGCCCCCTCAGAAAGTGGAACATGTCTTGCTTTGCCTGATTTGCTGAGCGGGATTCTCCAGCGCTTTCTTGACAAATCAAAGTCCTCCCACCTTGCATTCAAAACCTCGCTTTTCCTTGCACCAGTCAGGATTAACAAGCTGATGATAGGGGCCAATAAAGGGTTTGAGCTCTTAGTCACTGCCTCGTATAAGCGGCTGATTTCTTCTGTACTCAAGTAGCGCCCAGTTTCATTATTCTCCACAAGCATAGGTACTCCCTTTGCCGGATTACTTTTAATCCCGGGAGTCTGCCATTTTACGGCCAAATTAAAAAAAAACCTAGAGGGACATTATGTTGCGAGTTTAGTTATGTTGCCAGTATCCCGCCTTACCCGGCCTGTTTTTTATTTAGGTTTTGAGTTTTAACGTACCCCGCATACCCCGCCCATTGAAGAAGGTATCAGGTGTCAGGGGACAGGAGACAGGGAAGATGGGAGTGCTTCTTCTTTCCGCTGAGACCTGATCCCTGTTTCACAGAGAATGGAACCAGCTCAAGCATCTGCTGGGTTCCAGGGATGAGAGAAAATTTACTCCGGTTGGCGGGGTTGAGGGGGTTTATTCCATGAAGAGGTTTGGCGAGACAAAGTTGTAAAATCCGTACCTGGTGACATATTCTGGTAGCTTTTTTTAAATCCTTGCCAAGAGATCATGGATGTTCTAAATCTTTACAGAAATGGAAACTGCATAAGGAGCTATATCATGCAAAGCAATCTGCTTACTCCGGCCGAGTACATCACTGACCAGAGTGGGAACATAAAAAGCGTTGTTTTGGACTACCAGACATTCAAAAAAATAGAAGAGATCCTTGTTGATTATGGTTTGGGAAAGGCCATGGAAGAAGTACAGGATGACGAAGAAGTTGATCTTGAAACAGCGATGAAGCTTACCGGGTATAGTAAGTGAAAACTGCTTACAAAAAGAAATTCCTGAAGGATGCCAACAATCTACC
>CAZHCY010000063.1:0-10378 GCA_964531185.1 uncultured Desulfovibrionales bacterium
CATCCAAGAATGCAGCACTTTGAAATCATGACTAATCTTGCAGAACTACAAAAAATACTTGGCTATACTTTCAGGGATGAAGACCTTCTGCTTCTTGCCCTGACCCACAGTTCCCATGCCAATGAAAAGGGAACTGAGAACAATGAACGGCTGGAATTTCTGGGCGATGCGGTCCTGGAGCTGTGTATTTCCAGGATACTTTTCTACAGGTTTGACAAAGCTGCTGAGGGTCATCTGACCAGACTCAGAGCCGCCCTTGTGAGCGAAGGTTCTCTGGCCAGGATAGCCAGGCATATTTCGCTGGGAAAGTATATTTTTCTGGGCAGAGGCGAGGAATATCAGGGGGGCAGATCCAGAGATTCTGTCTTGAGCGATACCCTGGAAGCCCTGCTGGGGGCAATATATCTGGATTCAGGTTATGAAGAAGCCTATGAGTGCATCAAACAGCTTTTTCAGCCTTTTATCCCGGAGAGCGTGGACAGGATTCCCCTGAACAAGGATTATAAAAGCAGGCTTCAGGAAGCAACCCAGAGCATGTTCAAGGAAAGGCCTGTTTATACTCTGGTTGGAAGTGCAGGGCCGGAGCATGAAAAAACATACACAGTCAGGGTAGATCTTCCTGACGGTTTTCAGGTCCAGGCCACGGCTAAAAGTGTAAAGAAAGCAGAACAAAAGGCAGCCGGAAAGGTCCTCATGGAATATCCAGGGCTGTGGGTGAATAACTGAACTGGACTTTTCATGCGAGAGAATCTCAGAAGGGGACCGCGCGCCAGCGGTTTTTCCAGCTGGGCTTAAGCGCGGTCCTGTCTCTGGTCATCTACGGATCATGTCCTAAGTTAACCCTGGATCAGCTGCATGGCCATCTGCGGCAGGTTGTTGGCCTGGGCCAGCATGGCTACTGAACTTTGGGTCAAAATCTGGTTGCGGACAAATTCGGTCATTTCGTCGGCTACATCCACATCTGAAATTCTTGATTCTGCGGCCTGCAGATTTTCAGCCTGGGTCTGGAGGTTGGTAATGGTGTTTTCCAGCCTGTTCTGGAGGGCACCCAGCTGGGCTCTGATCTTGTCCTTGGAGACAATGGCCGCATCCAGAGCGATAAGCGCCTGCTGGGCTCCTGCCTGCGTAGATATGGAGTATCCGCCGCCTTCCTCTACTCCTCTGCTTGGATCATTGCTTCGATCTGCATCAGCGCTGTTTCCCACGCCCAGGGCTGAAGCTGTGGCATTGCCTATCTCAATATAGTAGTAGTCTTCAGAAACTTCATTGGTAGGCCCGAAATGTATTTTCAGGGCTCCGCTGGGCTGAAGTCCATCGCCCTGGTGGGAATCACCCCAGTTGGCCGGGTTTTTCTCTGCAGCAGACAGGTTGCCGTTCAACAGATAAATGCCGTTGAATTTGGTGGCATTGGCTATTCTGGTGATTTCCGAGGCCATGGCCTGGTATTCCGAGTCAATGATGAGTCTCTGGTCCGAATTGTAGGTACCTGTGGCAGCCTGTTCAGCCAGTTCCTTCATCCGGATCAGCTTTTCGTCAATAACTCCCAGGGCCCCGTCAGCAGTCTGAATCAGGGAAATGCCGTCGTTGGCATTTCTGACTCCCTGGTTCAGGGAAGATATTTCCGCCCTCATGAGCTCTCTTGCAGCCAGTCCGGCCGCATCATCAGCAGCTGTTCCTATTCTCAGCCCGGATGAAAGCCTTCTGGTGGAAGTGCCAAGGTTGGCATATGCTTCTCCAAGGTTTCTGGCTGAGTTCATTGCCATTAGATTATGATTGATGACCAAAGACATGAGATTTACCTCCTGCGAAGATTTCCAGATATAATTGTCAAGTTAATGGATGTTTTATTGCTGGATATTTAAGCAACCCATGTGCCATCTATATTTTTTACTTTTATTCCAGATGGTTATGTCTTGAAAAAATAAAAGGCTGACTGAGCAGGTCAAAAAAAGGACAAAATTTCCTACCTGTTATGAACAGGTTAAGGGTGATCCTGGATTTGCAGGCCTGCTGACCAGAGGAGGCGGGCCAGGCTGGAAGCTAGACCTGTTGTGCTTTCAGGTTCAGCTCCTGGGCGGGCCGGATTGTGGACAATTTTTTATGGGAGACTGAATTCTAATCCTGGATTTGGAAAGTGCCTGCCTTCGGCAACCATAAGAAAGCCTTGATTTAAGGCCTGGCTTTTCAGAAAACAGGTCAGAGGGAGCGGACAAATGAGGACAAGGGGCACGCGCCCAAAAAGGACTGCGGCTGTGGAAGGATTACTTTTCAGGGTCAGCAGCAGGAGTTGAAGCCTGAAGCAGCCCCTGCTTCAGGGCCCAGGCAAATATGATTCTGGCCAGGGAGGGGTCCATATCCAGGGCCGCGCTGAGCCGGGCCAGAAGAATTGGAACTTTGACCGGGCTTCTGCTTAAAAAAAGAATCATTCTTATGGCTTGGGGGTCAATGAGGTGGGCCATTCCGGAATAAATCACCGGATGATCCTTTTTTTTGTAAACAGCTTTGCCCAGCCTGCTCTGGCTGACTGCGCTGTCCAGCCAGGAACCAGTGGCAAAGCCTGAAAAAATTTCCGCATAGCTGGTCTGGGCCGGATGAGGGATGTCAGGCATTTCAGGGGAGTGTTTTTTCTGATTCTGTTCATCCCACAGGGATATGTACCTGGGTATTATCTCTGCCCAGTCATAGGCAATGGCGTTTTGTCTGGCCTTTTGACCAAGATTTTGTCTGAGCTTTTTATCAGAGATGACCAGGGTGATGGTTCTGGCCAGCTGATGGATGTCAGCTGCGCAGCTCTGGGAGAGCATGAGGTGGGATTCACTGTCATAGAGCAAAGGTGCCAGATCATCAATTAGTTCAGTATTGTCCGGTCCCAGGGTGGGTATCAGAAGCCCGTTTTCCTGGTTTTGGATCAGTTCCCGGTAGCCGCTGTAATCGCTGGCAATAACCGCGAGTCCGGCAGCCTGGGCTTCCAGGATGGTCAGCCCGAAGGTTTCCTGGGGATTGTCCGCCAGGGACATGAAAATGTCTGATTCAGCCAGAAGTCTGGTTTTCAGGTTATGGTCAGGGTTGGCAAAGGCCATGGTCTGCAGGCCTATATTGGAGGCGAACATGCTCAGTTTTTTCAGGGTATCGTCTTTTCTGTCCACCCCGCCGGCCAGGACAAGGTTGATATGCCCAAGGTCAAGCCCATGCAGTCCTGCCAGCTGCAATCCGCGCAGAATGGGCAGAATATCCATTTTGGAATAGCAGGACAGCCTTCCCAGACAGAGAATGTTTATTTTGCTGCCCGGGAGCAGTTCTTTTTTTTGCCTGGCCCTGTCTACCTGAGAAACCATGGCCCGGGCCTCAATGCCCAGGGGGATATGGACCAGCTCCGGAGGAGCAAAATCCGGGTCCAGGCGGTACTGCTGTTTGAGTTTTGCAAAATAATTCTCAAGCACCTGCATACCGCAGCTGGAGGAACAGATTATGGCCTCTTTACCTGACCAGCCCGGCCAGAGCTGTTTGAGCAGCTGATGCGCATAATTGCTGTAACTCAGGCTGTGGGTAATGCTGGTGATGGGAAATATGCTCTTGCTGTATCTGTTTCTAAGCCTGGCCAGATGGGCTGGATAATTTATACAGTCTGAAAGATGAAAACAATGATATTTGTGTTTGCTGATCTGTTCCACCAGGCTGGTTCTGGGAAAGAATCTGATTCTGGGCAGCAGGTCCGGGAAATTTTTGCTTATCTGGTGGCGGGAGTAATCAGCTGTCTTTTGGGATGCAGGAAAAAAATGATATTCATCAAAAGGGTCCAGGGCAAGCAGGGCCTTGAGAAAACCTGTATTGGCCACAATGCGGCCCAGATACGGTCCTGGTTCATAAAAAGGATCAAGGGTGGCCCAGATGCTGGATGACATAAATTGTGTGATTCCTGCTGGATGTTAAACTTCCAAGGTTCCCGAGCCTGCTCTGTATCAAGCCTGCAGGGCAAGATCTGCCCAGGCGGGCTGTCGGAACCTTCCAGGATGATTGTGTAAACAGCTGAAAAAGTTCTATACAAATTGTATTCCAAAGATTTCAGTGAATTTTTTTTGCCTTGGCCCGGGTCAGCAGGCCGGCTTTGGAAATCAGTAAAAACAAGGACTTATAAGTTTGATGTGCTGCTTAATTGTTTTTGTCTGGATATTTTCACTGAATCAATTCTAGTTTTTCAGGTAAATGGTTCATGATTTGCATGGGTGATGGCAAAACCTGAAAAAGGAGCACCCATGCCAAAGAAGGACACAATTTTCTGGCTTCTTGATCTTCCTGAGACATATGTAACGGAAATTCAGGAAAATATTCCAGGGGACTGCCGGCTGCAGAGGGCAACTGGACTGCAGGAGATCCACCAGGAGGCAGATGATCCCTTAAGGGCCTCCATTGTCTTCATCACCCCTGAAAAATGGGACAGGCTCAGTACAGAAGAACGGGAGATCCTGTCTGGACAGTATCTGCACCAGGTGCTGATCATAGACACAGGACAAAAGCTCAGTGAAACCGATATAAATGAGATGGGCTCTTTTCTGGGCATTTTAAGAAGACCGGTGACCAGGGTTTCTTTGCAGAAACTTTTGAATAAAGCAGTTGAAATCCAGGAGCTTTATTCAGACCTGCATTTCATGGCCAGGGAAATCTCCCTGGAAAGGGAGCTTCTGGCCAGAAAAAACGCACAGCTGGAATTTTTGAACAGGATTCTGACCAAATCTTCCTCTTCACTCAAAGTTGAAGATATTTTGAACACAGCTCATCAGGAATTTTCAGAGCTGATATCGACTCAGGGACTTGGGGCCGTGTTCTGGAAATATTCTGAAAACAGGGAAATAACGGCTGAACTGTATATGCCTGCTCTGAAAAATAACGGCCTTAAAAAACACTGGCTGGAGAATCTGCTGGGCATTGTCAGAAGGTTCACCGGCCAAGAAGTAAGCGGCTACAAGGAGTTCAAGGCTTACGCCGGGATGGAGCATGAGCTGCAAGCAGTAAATTTTCTGCCGGTTCCGGTCCAGCAGGTTGTGGTTCCTCTGCAGAACGGCAAGAAATACTTCGGGGCCCTGGTGGTAATATCCGGTCAGCCCCTGCGCCTGGGCCGGGATCAGCTGCAGATCATTAACAGTGCCGGCAACCATCTGGCTTTGACCCTGCGCAATGCCTTGAAATACAGAAGTCTCAGGGAGGAAGCAGATATTGACGGCCTTACCAATGTTTTTAATCGTCAGCATTTTGACAAGCAGCTCAGGGTGGAGCTTAAGAGACATCAAAGACATGCCAAGTCCCTGAGTCTGGTCATGCTTGATCTGGATTATTTCAAAAAACTCAATGACAGATACGGACATCAGGCTGGTGATATGGTCCTAAAAAAAACAGGACGTCTTCTGGAAGAGACTGTCAGGGAAACTGATTTTCCAGCCAGATACGGGGGGGAGGAATTTGTGGTGATTCTTCCTGAAACCACTGAAGAACAGGCATGGCTTCTGGCTGAGAGGATCAGAAGGAAAATCAGCCGGACAAAATTTTCATATCAGGGACAGAACTTCAATGTCACCGCAAGCATTGGAGTGGCTTCCATGCTGCCAGGTCCGCTGACCCCTGGAGATTCGCTGATAAACAAGGCTGATCAGGCCCTTTATATGGCCAAAAACAGCGGAAAGAATATGGTCTGCTCATCTGCGGATATGGGAGTGGGAGAAGCTGTTACAAACTGATTTTGCCGCCCGCTTGCCTGAGGAAAGGTCACGAAGCCTGCAGAGAAATCCAAGCCCGTGACCTTTCTCTTTTTTTTTTTGATCAGGTCAGCAGAACCTTGACTGCTCCGGACAGCCGGAGTGAAACCGTTCTAAAGGACCAGGTCCAGACCTGAAGATCGCCCCATGCAGTTCTCAACAGCCGGTTTTAAACAAAAAATGCCGTAACAGTCAGAAAGCAGGCGCTGGGGTGCCTGTCACCTGCTTTCCATAAAAAAGGGCTAAACTGTTACAAAATGTCCTGGTTAAGCCAATCCTGCTTTATGAACCATCATCCTGCCGGAGACAATCCTTAAAGCCTAAGTCCATCTCTGCTGCCCGTTGAATGTCTGTAAGGCCTTCAATTTATATTTTTTCCCGGGCCGTGCAAATCAAAAGTTTACAAAGTGAGCCAAATAAACTTATACAACAGTAATTGATCGTTGATTAGTGCTGAAGATAATCTTTTATCCTGAACTGGACAGCCTGGCAGAGCTGGTTTGTTAAGGGCAATGTTCAGGCCGGTCCCGGTTTATCCCGGTCCTGTTCAGTCCATTTTTAATTTTTGTTTCCGGTTTTGGTCTGGACAGGAGCATGCATGTCCGGTTCAGGCAAAATTCAAGGGGTGTTTTTATGGAACAAACTGATATCGCCATCATTGGACAGGGCCCGGCCGGGCTTTCAGCTGCAATTTATACCTCCCGGGCCGGTATGAATACAACTGTACTGGGATGCGATCCCAAAGTCGCCGGTGACTACGATATTGATAATTACTTTGGTTTCCCGGAATCCATAACCGGCAAGGAACTCATCAAACTGGGCTGTGAACACGCCAGAAAGTTCGGGGCCAGCTTGAGATGTGAAAAAGTGCTGGGAATCTATTACGCCGACCAGGGCGGTTTTGAGATCAAGACCGATAAATCCAGGCTTTTGAGCAGGGCGGTGATCCTGGCTACAGGAGTCAGCAGGGTGCGTCCCGGCATAAAGAATATTGCTCATTACGAGGGCAAGGGTGTTTCTTACTGCGTCAGCTGCGATGGTTTTTTCTATAGAAACAAAAAAGTAATGGTCCTTGGCGAGGGGATTTTTGCCGCCAACCAGGCCTTGGAACTGCTGAATTATACCAAAGACGTGAGAATCTGCACCCAGGGCAAGAAACCAACCGTTTCCAAGGATTACCTCAAACTGCTTCAGGAAAATGATATAGCTATCTTAGAGAAAAAAGCTGTTCAGCTTCATGGAGAGAACGGGCTGGAAAGGATTGAGTTTGATGACCAGGAAGAAATGGACATGGATGGGCTTTTTTTGGCCATGGGCGAGGCTTCGTCCACTGATTTCGCATATGCCCTGGGAATTACCACCAGAGGGGTGTTCATAGAAGCTGATCATGACCAGAAGACCAATATTCCAGGTGTCTTTGCAGCAGGGGACTGCGTGGGCAGATTTCTGCAGATAAGCGTGGCCGTGGGTGAAGGAGCCATTGCCGGTCATTCAGCCATTAACTTTATCAAAGGCAAAGCCAAATAACCAGGCAAATAAATGGTGTCTTTACATGACTGATTTTAAATTTGAACTGAGCCCGGAAGAAAAAAAGTATCTCAAAGATATTGCTTTTTTGAGCATCAAGTCCAGGTTTGATCCTCAGATCAAGCTCCCTGAACCTCCCACCCGGAGGCTTGAGGAGCACCTGGGCGCTTTTGTTACTCTGAAGATAAGGGGAAGACTGAGAGGATGCATCGGGCATATCACCGGAGATCGGCCAGTATGGAAAACAGTTGCTTCAATGGCAGCTCAATCAGCTTTTAATGATCCCAGATTTTCTCCTCTCACTGAACAGGAGACAGGGCAGCTTGAACTGGAAATTTCCATCCTCAGTCCATTATCCATTGTGGAAAATGTGGACAATATCATACCAGGCAAGCATGGACTCATGATCATAAAGAATGACGCCAGCGGACTGCTGCTGCCCCAGGTTGCCTCTGAAAGGAACTGGGACAGAGAAACTTTTCTGGCCAACACCTGTTTCAAGGCCGGGCTTAAAGGTAACTGCTGGCAGGATCCTGACGCCCGGATTTTTCAGTTTCAGGCGGAAATATTTTAGTTCGTAACAGTTCAGCAATTTGCATGCGGCACGGGGACCAACTCTCCCAGAGCTTGTTTTTTCTAAGTCTTTTTCCAGTATCAACCAAAAAACAAGCTCTGGGGTGCCTGCCCCCTGCTTAGTTTAAAAAGGGCTAAGTCTGTTACTTTAATTCCATCAATATGGAGAGAAGCATATGGCTGAAGCAAATGGTCAGGGCATGGGCGGAAAAGGGGCCTTTCAGATTTCGTGTTTTTATATAGGCGAGGCACTGTGCGGCATTGACATCAGCTTTGTCCAGGAAATCAACAAACAGGTCCTGCTGACTCCTGTGCCGCATTCCCCGGATTATGTGCTGGGCATCATGAATCTGAGGGGAAAGATCGTGACCATAATCGATTTGAGCAGAAAGCTCGGCATTGCCGCCAATGCTGAATTCAAGGACAGCACCAGGATTATTATTGTCAATTCCAGGCAGGAATACATTGGTTTTCTGGTGGACAAGGTTACTGATGTGGTGGTGGCTGACTGGGAAAAGGTTTCTCCCCCTCCTTCCAATATCAAAGGGGTCAGGGGCAAATTTTTCCAGGGGGTTTACAAGCATAAAAACAGCCTGGTAGCCATTTTAAATGTCGAGGAAGTCCTGGACAGTTGAACCATGAGCCAGGGACTTTTAGTTTGGACGGTATCTGTATCTTTACGGCCACGGATGTCTGTTCCGGCTGATTCAGAGGCTTTGAGTCACAGCCAGGGCATTCTGCTTCCTTAAACAGTCATGGATGGGACTGCAGCCGGTAGATGTCATTTCCTTAGCTGCTGTCCTTTGAGGTCTGTAACATATCACCTTGCCGACTCTTTCCTGCAGGTTGGATGTGCGGCTGTCAATAATGAATGAGCAAGAAAGATTTAAATCACCCCGGATACTTATAGTTGATGATTCTTCCCTGAATAGAAGGCTGCTCAGGGTTGTACTGAAAAATTCCGGCTATAAAACCATTGAGGCAGAAAACGGCAAAGAAGCCAGGGATATGGCTGCTGAATATCTCCCGGACCTGATTCTTCTGGATGTGATGATGCCTGTGGAAGATGGTTTTGATACCTGCAGGGCACTCAAAGCCAGTGCAGTTACCCGGGATATTCCCATTATTTTTATTTCCGCCCTTAATGACACTGAAAATATAGTCAAAGGTCTGGAACTGGGAGGAGTGGACTACATAGGCAAACCTTTTGCCAAAACAGAGGTCCTGGCCAGAATCAGGGTGCACCTGGAACTCAAATTTGCCAAGGAAAAGCTCATTGAATCCCAGGTCCGCAATTTTGAGGATATCAGACAGGCCCAGGAGTCTTTTCTGATTGATCCTGACAGCCTGCCTGAGGCCAGGTTCAGATATGTGTTTCAGCCTGTTCTGGAGGCCGGCGGTGATTTTCTGGATGTAGTCAGAACCGGTGTGGATTCATATGTCTATATTGTGGCTGATATAAGCGGTCATAACCTGGGTACAGCCTATATGACCTCGGCCCTCAAAGTTCTGTTTGATCAGAATATCAATCCTTACACTCCCATTGAAGAAGGATTGAAGATGACCAATACTGTTCTGCACAGGATACTTAAGCCCACCCAGCATTTGACTGCAGCCTTTCTTATGCTGGACAGGCCGGGCCACAAAGCTGTGCTTTACAACGCGGGACATCTGCCGGCGGTTCTGGTCAAAGCTCAGAGTGATGAAGTCAAACTGGTCCAGGCTGAAGGAGATATTCTTGGACCATTTGAGCAGGTGGAATTTTTTCCTGTGGAGGAACAGATTGAGCCTGGTGACCGGTTTTTTCTGTTTACCGACGGGCTGGTAGAGATTTTCGGCACAGACTCCAGGGACAGAAAGTCCGGGATTGAGACAATTGCCTCTAATGCACTGCAAACCCTTGCAATGCCCCTGGAAGAATCACTTCAGGCCATATACAGGGCCCTTTGTCCTGAAAGCGGTGAGCTTCAGGATGACGTGGTGCTTCTGGGCATGGAGGTGTGATGTCCTTAAAATGCAGCAAGCATGAGTCTGGACTGGAATGTGTTTTTCCTGCTGATCCCTCTTTGGTGGATGAATTCACCAAGCTTGTATCCCATTTGATAAAGGACAAATGCTCGAAAAAAATCTTGTTCAATATTTCCCTGGTCTTAAGAGAATCTCTCAACAATGCTGTATTCCACGGAGCCGGGGGTGATTCTTCCCTTGAAATCTCTTGTTCTGCCAGTCTTGATAAAAACAAGGTTTTTTTTGAAGTCCGCAGTCCTGGGCCGGGATTTAACTGGAAGTCACGGCTGAAAAAAAACCCAGCCGGAAGCACAAGCCATTGCGGCTGGGGATTGTTTATCATCCGTCAGTATGCTGACTATTTTGAGTTTAATGAAGCCGGCAACATATTGAGATTCTGGATGCTGCTGAATGATCAGCAGTGATTTGCAGATTTCTTGCCCCGCGTATAAAGGACCAAAAAGGCAATTTTTGTAACAGTTTAGCCGTTTGCATGAGGCACGGGGACTGGCTCTCCCGTCACC